>JBGQHA010000242.1:0-4547 GCA_041497735.1 Dehalococcoidia bacterium
AAATCGAGCCAGACCGTTGTGCCGGCCTCATCGATGTCGTACTCGAACAGCCACTCGTCGGGCTTGATCCGAAGCGGCCCGCCGTCGGACTCTGCTCTCTGCGCAGCTGCCTCAACCACCCGCGAGCGCGTTGCGTTGTCCGTCACGCGCCTCGCCACGCCGCGGATCCAGAACTCCTCCTCCTGCTTGCCGGGCAGCATGTGCAGTACGTAGCGCCCGTCGCGCAGCAGGTCGAGGCGTTTCGGCGACGTCTGCGATGTCGCGACGAATACGCGCCCGTCCGCGATCACAGGACAGACTGGATTGACGCGCGGTGAGCCGTCCTTCCGCGTCGTCCCCAGGTACGCGAGCCCGAACTTCTGGAGGTGGCGCAGCCCGAGCGCCGCCATCTCCGGATCCGCCGCCGCGAACTCTGCCCAGGTGACCACTACAGAGCTGCCTTCCAGACCCGTCGCGCCGGCCCTGCTCGATGTAGGACTAGCGAACTGCTGCTTCCGGCACGAGGATGCACGGCATGGAGCCGGCAGGCGTCGGACAGGGGGGCGGACAGGCGATCGTCGTGGTCCCCTCCACCAGCGGGCAAGGTGGTGGGCAAGTGAGAACCCCTGCGCCTTTCAAGGCGAGAGGACAGGGAGGAGGCGGACATGAGCTCGCGCATGGCGTGGGCGCTGGCGGTGGGGTCACATCGCACACCGCCACGGGCCCGGGACAGCAGGAGGACGGCATGGAGCCGGGCCCAACGAGTAAGCAGGGCGTGGGCGTCGGCAGCGGCGTGATGACGCAGGGCATCGTTCCGCCGGGCGCGTAGCACGGACATGCTGCCGTGGCAGACCCCTTCATCAACGGTGGACATGGCGGGCAGCCTGAGACGGCGCCCGGTGCGAGCGGACATGGACACAGCCCGCTGGCAAGGTCGCATGGCGTGGGCTCCGGCGGACATGTTGCTCCCGCTGGATCGCACGGTGTGGGTGTGACGAAGCACGGGATCGAACCGTCGATGCCCTTGCAGGGCGGCGGGCATACGATCGTTGTCGACGTGCCATCGGGCGCGAGGCATGGCGGCGGGCACGTCGCGCCACCTGACGAATCGAGGATGCACGGTGGCGGCTCGGTGGGGCAGGAGTCGGCGCAGGGCGTGGGTGTCGGGAACGGTGTCAGGAAGCACGGCATCGACCCTTCGGCGACCGGCGGACAGCAAGCGATCATCATCGCCGGCGCTCCGAGCGGACACGGCTTCGGACATGAGGGCGAAGTGACAGGAGTGCCGTCCGAGATGGCCGGACACGGGACCGCCGTAAGGCAGGTGGCGGTGGGAGAACAGTCTGTTGGTGAGGATCCCGGGTCGAGCCCAATCCGGACGCAACCCACGAGAAGGGCCACGCCGAGGGCGGCCAGGAGACCTGCGATTAGACCGTGCGCCTTCACAGCACCTTCCCTCCTCCGTCACCGTCCCGGCCAGGGACGGAACGGCGGGCGACTCAGTATATGACTCGGCACGCCAGCCCCACAATTGCATGACGCCCTCCGCGCCCAGATGGTTCCGCTAGCCGTTCACGACCGCCGTCAGAATGCGGGCGGTCGCGCTTCCCGTCGCGATGAGCTCGCCTTCTTCCGTAGCGAGCGTGCCTTCGAGGAACGCAACGCTGCGGCCGGCGCGCACGACGCGCCCTTCGGCGATGATCGTGCCGGGCCGGGCGGGACGGAGAAAGCTCACCTTGATCTCGAGCGTCGGCGCGAACTGCTCGTCGTCGAGCAGCGTGAAGAGCGCGGGGCCCATCGCGTCGTCGAGCATCGCGGCGAGGAAGCCGCCCTGGATGTTGCCCATGCCGTTGCAGAACGCATCGCGGGCGGCGAAGCGAACGCGCACGCGCCCCGGCTCGATGCCGATCGGCTCCCAGCCGAGGAGTTCGGCGCAGGGCGGGCGGCCTTCGCCCGTCGAGGCTGCGTCGAGCAGCAGATCGATGCCGGACCGCGGCGCTGCGCTAACCATGGTTCGTCTCGGGCTTGTACTCGATGAGCTGGCAGTAGTTGCCGTCCGGGTCGAGGAAGGTCGAGATCACGCCGCCCCAGTACTCCTTGCCGGCCGTGCGGATGAACGTCACGCCCTGCTCTTCCAGCCGCGACTGTTCAGCCGTGAGGTCATCCACGAAGAGGCTGATCAGCACCCGCTGGGGCTCCTTTGCGGGGCCCTTCGTCTCGCTGTGCCCGTCGACGATGAACGGCGTGCCGCCGGCGAGAAACGCGCCGTCGCCGATGTCGGGGTTGGGCGGCAGGCCGACGACTTCGCGATAGAACGTCAGCAGCCGTTCCGGCTTCTCGCTGGTGATGTTGATGACGAGTGAGCTGACCTTCATGTGTGCCTCCTTCTTGGTGTGGGAGGCTAGCATAGATCGAGGGCGTGACAGCGTTGTGTCAGGAGTGTTTGCGGCGCTGCGGCTTTGCCAGCTCCCGGGCGAGCGCAGTGGCCCAGCCGCCATCGCGGTTCGCTGCGACCTTGAGCACACAGTGGTCGCCGAGGTCGGTGATCTCGAGGACGCCCGGCTGCTTCTCGAAGCCAAGGTGCCAGTGGCGCGCTTGGCGGCGCTGCTCGAACGTGTCCAGCTTGATTACGAGGCCGCGGCGCTGCAGCTCCTTCAGGAGCTGCGCGGCGCTGCGCGTGACGGTGATCTCCAGCACCGGCGCTACAGGCCCCACTCCAGCCGCCAGACCAGCGGCGTCTCGAAGCCGGCGAGCGAGGCGTAGATGCTCCACTGGCCGTGGTGCAGCGCTTCGTGCTGCACCATCGTGTAGGCGAAGTCTCCGAAGCTGAACGCTCGGCCGAAGACGTCGATCGGCGCATCGGTGTCGAGCGTATCGAGTATGCGAAGCAGATCGCGCTGCTTCTCGACGAGCGCTGCGGTTAGCTGGTCGCGCGTGAGGCCGCCCGCGTAGTGGTCGTGCTTCTTCGAGAAGTCGGCGCGCTTCGTGACGAGGGCCTCGCTGTAGACGCCGCGGACGCAGACGACGTGCCGGAGCTGCTTGCAGAACGGCGCGAAGCGCGGATGCGGCGAGAACTGCCACTGCGCTTCCGGCACGCCGCTCGCGAAATCGAGCGTCATGGTCTGGAGGAACTCGCTGCGCCGCCGGAAGTCGTCGATGATAGCTGACACGACTCGCCCCTTTCGGACGGCATCATAGCGGGTGTCTGTGACGATGTCGTGTCAGGAGCGGACGCCAGCCCTAATTCGTCCAGGCGGAAGGTGTTAGGCCTTCTCTTGTGTCGCCAGATTCTTCGCTCGCGGTCGCCGCTGGCGACCTTGCGGCTCAGAATGACGGATGGAAGGTCAACCTTCGGCGTAGCTCTCCGCGAGGGCAGCTGCCTCCTGCCGGACGCGAGACGCGAGGAAAGGTGGCGACAGGACCCGCGCTGACATGCCCCAGCTCAGGATCCAGGGCAGCAGCCGCCGCAGGTCGAACGAGCGGTACACGAACACGGAGCCGCCCTCGGTCGCTTCCTCGTGCGAGAGGCCGAAGGCGGGCGTTTCGCGTGCCCACGGTACCGCGGACGCCTCGATCCAGACGCGGACTTCGGTTGCCGGGTGCTCGTGCGGGTCGTGCTGCGCCTCGACGTCCTCAGGCCGCTCGAACCGCTCCGGTAGCAACGCTGCTTCGCGGATGCGCCCGCAGCGGAAGTCGCGCACGCTCTCGCGCAGGCGGCAGTAGCCCACGAGATGCCAGTCGTTGCTGTAGAAGATGAGGAAGTAGGGCTCCACCTCGCGCTCCGTCAGTTCGTCCGAGCTGAACGAGTGGTAGCGCAAGCGCAGGACGCGCTCCTGGATGACGGCGCGCTGGAGCACCGGCAGCCAGGGCGACGCTTCGCGGTGGTGCCAGGGGCTGATGCGGATCCGCTCGCGCAGCCGTTCCACCTCGCGACGCGTCTCGGGCCGGAGCACGGCCTCGACCTTGGCCGCCGCCGCGCGCGCCGACTCGCGCTGCTCCTGCGTGCCCAGCCCGCGCGCCAGCTCCGCGCCCAGCAGGAGCTGCACCGCCTCCTCGACCGTGAAGGCGATCGGCGGCAGGTGATAGCCCGGCACCAGTCGATAGCCCTCGCCGGGCATCGCTGCCACAGGCACGCCGGCCTGGCAGAGCGCGTCGATGTCGCGGTAGATCGTCCGGACGGAACACTCGCAGTCGTGGGCGAGGTCGGCGGCGCGGAGCGGCAGCTCGTCGCGCAGGCGCATCAGGATCAGCAGCCGGCGGTCCATCTGCTTCATCGAGGCTTCTAGTATACGGAAGGTTCACGCTGGGCCAGCGCCCGTGCCTCATAATGGCGATCGATTATGAGCACCACATGGCTTGTTGTCCTGGGCTCCGTCGTCGCGCTGACAGTTGCCTTGGCTGCTGCCTTCTGGTGGGTCCTGCGCAGCGCGCCTCCTGAGCAAACCGCTCTGGCGAAACGGGTCCGACGGCTCTCGCTACGGAACAAGGGCCGCCTTGCGATCAGGCTCATGCGGGACGGCCGCGTCCCGCTCGCCGTCCGGGCCATCCCGGCGTTCCTCGTCCTCTAC
>JBGQHA010000243.1:0-4542 GCA_041497735.1 Dehalococcoidia bacterium
CAGTAGCCGCTACGGGTACGTCAGCTCGCGCTCGAGGAGCGCGCGGGCGATGACGACGCGCTGGATCTGGCTGGTACCCTCCACGATCATAAGCTGGCGCGCGTCGCGGTAGTGGCGCTCCAGCGGGTGGTCCATCATGTACCCCTGTGCGCCCAACACCTGCATCGCGTCCGATGACGCCTTCACCGCCAGCTCCGTCGCGAACGTCTTCGCGATCGAGAGCAACGCCGCGTCCTCGCGCTTGTACTTCCCCTGATCGACGAGCCACGCGCCCTGGTACACGAGCAGCCGCGCGGCCTCGATCTGGATCGCCATGTCGGCGAACATGAACTGGATCGCCTGCAGCTCTGAGATCGCCTTCCCGAACGCCTGTCGCTGGCGCGAGTACTCCAGAGCGTAGCTCAGTGCGCCTTCCGCCAGTCCCAGCCCGCGCGCGCCCACGACGGGCCGGCAGCTGTTCAGCGTCATCATCGCGTGGTTGAAGCCGCGGCCTTCCTCTTCGCCCAGCAGGCGCTCGCGCGGCACGCGCACGTTGTCGAAGACGAGGCTCGCCGTCGGCACGCCGCGCACGCCCATCTTGCGGTCCGTGCGCCCGACCGAGAAGCCGGGACTGTCCGTCGTCACGATGAAGCCCGCTATGCCCTTCGGGCCGGTTTTGCCGTCCGTCTTCGCGAACACGACGACGTAATCGGCGACGGTACCGCCGGAGATGAAGACCTTCTCGCCGTTGAGGACATAGTCGTCGCCGTCGCGCACCGCGCGGCTCTCGAGCGCCGAGGCGTCGGAGCCGGCGTTGGGCTCGGTCAGGCAGAAGGCAGCCTTCGTCTCGCCCTTCGCCACGTGCGGCAGGAACTCCTGCTTCTGCCGTTCTGTTCCGCCGATGACCAGCGGCTGCGTGGGCAGCGCCGAGAGCAGGAGCATCAGGCCGGAGGCGCAGCAGTACTTCGCCGCCTCCTCGACCGCCAGGGCCAGCGCCAGCATGCCCGCCCCGCTGCCGCCGTAGGCCTCGGGAATCGTCAGCCCCAGGAGGCCGACGTCCCGGAAGGCCTCGAAGATGTCGTGGGGGTATTCGGCCTGCTCGTCGACCTCAGCCGCTCTCGGCGCGATGCGCTCTTTCGAGATTCGGCGGGCCGTTTCCTGAATCAGCCTATGCTCATCTGACAGCGTGAATTGCATCGCTGCCCAGCATATCGCAGCCAGCCGTTCGAGGCCAGATCAGCACGACTGTTCTTCTTCAAACAGCTCTTACTCGAATTATGTTGCGCTTTGTCAAGCGCGTAGCTATACTGTCAGAGCTTTCAGAATTGACGTTCCAAGGTTCAGTTGCTAAGGTAAGGGCTGCGGCTAGACAGACCCCTTTGTTTTTCTATCTCCAAGCGAGATCGTGTAGGAATCCCTGTCCCTAAGCCGGGGAGGAACGGGATTTGCATTTCCTGTTGTATAGGAGCGCGTCGTTATGGTGTTGAGCAGCGAAGTTGTCGTGCGTGATGGTTCTGACGTCCCGACTCTTACGAAGAATTACGCCAAGATCCCCCACGTCCTAGACATTCCGAATCTCATTCGGATCCAGGTCGATTCATACGCCTGGTTCAAGAACGAAGGCTTGCAGGAGCTCCTTGAAGAGATCTCTCCCATTTCAGACTTCACAGGCAACCGCATGGAGTTGCGCTTCGCCCGCGAGATCTCCCCGTCGGATCGCCAGGAAGACATCGAGAACTGGGTCGGGCTGATCCCGCTCGAGGATGTGAAGGCAGATCGCCGCACGATCGCGAAGAAGGGCGAGCGAATCGACCTTGACACGGCGAAGGCGCTCAAGCAGGCGAAGGTCTCGTCGGTACGCGTACGTCCCTACTCCTTCGGCGAGCCGAAGTACCCGCAAGAAGAGTGCCGCGAGCGCGACGCCACGTATTCGGCGCCGCTCAAGGTCTGGGTGCAACTGCTGGTCAAGGAAACCGGCGAGGTCAAAGAGCAGGAGCTCTTCATGGGCGACTTCCCGCTCATGACGGAGAAGGGCACGTTCATCATCAACGGCGCCGAGCGCGTGGTCGTTGCCCAGCTCGTTCGATCGCCGGGCTGCTACTTCACGCTCGAGCAGGACATGACCAGCGGGCGCAACCTGTGCCACGCGAAGCTGATCCCCAGCCGCGGCGCCTGGCTCGAGTTCGAGACGTCGAACAAGGACGTCGTTTCGGTCAAGGTGGACCGCAAGCGCAAGATCCCGATCACGACGCTGCTGCGCGCCATCGACTCGGACCCCAAGATTACGGACGAGGAGCAGCTCGGCACGGACGAGCGCGTGCTCGCGCTGTTCGCGAAGGCTGACAGCAACCCCGACCGTCACTACATCCAGTCAACGATCGACAAGGAGCCGACGAAGAACAAGCAGGAGGCGCTGCTGGAGTTCTACCGGCGCCTGCGACCCGGCGACCCGCCGACGAAGGAGAATGCGCGCGGCCTGATCTCGTCGCTCTTCTTCAACCCGCGCCGATACGACCTCGGCCGCGTCGGCCGCTACAAGGTGAACGGCCGCCTCGATGTCAACGTCGAGGAAGCCACGCGCACGCTTACGCCGAAGGATCTGTTCGCCATCGTGCGCGAGATGATCCAGCTCAACAACGGCCAGAGCCGGGAGGACGACATAGATCACCTGGGCAACCGCCGCGTGCGCGCGGTCGGCGAGCTGATCCAGAACCAGTTCCGCATCGGCCTGCTGCGCATGGAGCGCGTGGTGCGCGAGCGCATGACGATCACGGACGCGGACCAGGCGACGCCGAGCGCGTTGATCAACATCCGGCCCGTCGTCGCATCGATGAAGGAGTTCTTCGGCGGATCGCAGCTCTCGCAGTTCATGGACCAGACGAACCCGCTCGCGGAGCTGACGCACAAGCGGCGTCTCTCGGCGCTGGGCCCCGGCGGCCTCTCGCGCGACCGTGCCGGCTTCGACGTGCGCGACGTGCACCACAGCCACTACGGACGCATTTGTCCGATCGAGACGCCGGAAGGCCCGAACATCGGCCTCATCGGCAGCCTGGCAACGTACGGCGTCATCAACCGGTACGGCTTCATCGAAACGCCATACCGGAAGGTCGTCCGCGAGCTGCCGCCAGAGGACCCGAACCTGATCGGCAAGAGCGCGCGCGAGACCGTCGCTGGCCCGCGCGGCGGCGTGATGGTCGAAGAAGGTGCCGAGATCACCGCGCAGCACGCGCGGCGGCTGGCGGAAGCCGGCATCGAGCAGGTGCCGATCGTCCCGTTCGTCACGGACGAGATCGAATATCTCTCGGCTGACTCGGAGGAGCGCTACGTCATCGCGCAGGCGAACTCGCTACTCGATGACCACAACCGCTTCGTCGAGGAGCGCATCGAGGCGCGACAAGGCGAGCGCTTCCACATGGAGCTGCAGGAACACATCGATTACATGGACGTCACGCCGAAGCAGGTGCTAAGCGTCGCGACGTCACTCATTCCCTTCCTCGAGCACGACGACGCACCGCGCGCGCTGATGGGCGCCAACATGCAGCGACAGGCCGTGCCGCTGATCCGTCCGCAGGTGCCGCTCGTCACCACCGGCGTGGAGCGCCGCGCCGCGTCCGACTCAGGCCAGGTCACGCTGGCCGAGCGACCCGGCGTCGTGATTAGCGCGTCCGCGGACGCCGTCACCGTCCGATACGACAGCGGCGAGGAGAAGGCATACCACCTACAGAAATTCATGCGCTCTAACCAGGGCACATGCATGAACCAGCGCCCTACGGTCAGCAAGGGCCAGCGCGTCAAGGAGGGCGACGCCCTCGCGGACAGCTCATCGACCGACCAGGGCGAGCTCGCGCTCGGCCAGAACGTGCTGTGCGCGTTCATGAGCTGGGAAGGCTACAACTTCGAGGACGCGATCGTCATTTCGGAGCGCGTCGTCCAGGACGACCGCTTCACCTCGATCCACATCGAGAAGCACGAGGTCGAAGCGCGCGACACCAAGCTCGGGCCGGAGGAGATCACACGCGACATCCCAAACGTCGGCGAAGACAGCCTGCGCGATCTCGATGAGTACGGCATCATCCGCATCGGCGCGGAAGTGAACTCCGGCGACATCCTCGTCGGCAAGATCACGCCGAAGGGAGAAACCGAGCTGACAGCGGAAGAGAAGCTACTGCGCGCGATCTTCGGCGAAAAGGCGCGCGAGGTAAAGGACACCTCGATGCGCGTCCCGCACGGCGAGCGCGGCAAGGTGATCGAGGTGCGCGTCTTCTCCCGCGAGGAGAACGACGAGCTGCCCGCCGGCGTGAACCAGCTCGTACGCGTATCGATCGCGCAGCGCCGCAAGGTCGCGGTCGGCGACAAGATGGCGGGTCGCCACGGCAACAAGGGCGTCATCGCGCGCATCCTGCCCGCCGAAGACATGCCCTATCTCGAGGACGGCACGCCCATCGACGTGCTGCTCAACCCCATCGGCGTGCCGAGCCGCATGAACGTCGGCCAGGTGCTGGAGACACACCTCGGCTGGGCAGTGCACGAGCTTGGCTACCGCGCCATCTCACCCGTGTTCGA
>JBGQHA010000244.1:0-4540 GCA_041497735.1 Dehalococcoidia bacterium
GCGGTTCGGCGTGTCGTTGGCGACGAGGTTCGAGGAGTCGGAAGCGAAGGCGACGTAACGGCCGTCGGCGCTCACCGCCGGCTCGATGCTCTGCCCATCGGCTTCGGTCCCCGCGGTCGAAACGCTGACCCGCACCGTGCGCACGTTCTGGCCGAATGTCGGCCCCCTGGAGAGCGCCGCGGCCGCGATGACAGCGCCGGCGGCCAGGAGCGCGAATGCGGCGTTGCTTCGCATAACGATGGATCGTAGCGGGGCAGGGGAGGGCGCGACAAGCCGGTCGATCCGTTAGGCTGCCTGCGATGGCCGCCTCCTACCAGATCAGCTTCCACGTGAAGCCCGCATACGCTCGATACGTCCGGGCACGGGCGCTGGCTGCGCTCGCGCGCAAGACCCTCGCTGCCGAGGGCGTCGCCGGCCCGCTGGTGCTCGGCGTCGTCGTCACGGACGATGCGTCCGTGCGAGCGCTCAACCGGCGTTATCGACGGCAGGACAGGCCGACGGACGTGCTCTCGTTCGCTCTGGAGCCGGAAGACGGCTTCGTGCTGCCAGAGGGAGCCCGCCGCGAGCTGGGGGAGATCGTCATCTCCTATCCGACCGCCTCGCGGCAGGCGCGAGACGCCGGCCACGGCGTCCACGATGAGCTCTCGCATCTTCTGGTGCACGGCCTGCTCCACCTCCTCGGTTATGATCACAAGCGGCCGCGCGAGACCAAGGCCATGCGCGCGCGAGAGGATGCGTTGCTCGGGCGGGCGGCTCATTGAGGCTGTGCGAGGGCCTCCGTTATACTGAGGCCACTTCCGTGACGGCCCATTGCAACTCCAGCCACCGCCCATGACCACCGAGGTCCTCTATCGCAAGTGGCGCCCGCGCGCGTTTGCGGAGGTCGCCGGGCAGGACGCCGTCGTCCGCACGATGAAGAACGCCGTCGGCTCGGGGAAGTTCGCGCACGCCTATCTATTCTCGGGCCCGCGCGGTACAGGCAAGACCACCATGGGCCGCCTGCTGGCGAAAGCCGTCAACTGCACCTCACCAAAGGACGGTGAGCCCTGCAACGCCTGTGACAACTGCCTCGCGTTCATCGAGGGCCGCGCGTTCGACCTGATCGAGCTGGACGCCGCCAGCAACCGCGGTATCGACGAGATCCGCAACCTGCGCGAGAAGGCAAACTTCGCGCCCGTTGCGACCTACAAGCTCTACCTCGTCGACGAGGTGCACATGCTCACCGAGCCCGCGTTCAATGCGCTCCTCAAGACGCTGGAGGAGCCGCCCGCGCACGTCATCTTCGTCCTCGCCACGACGGAAGCGCATAAGGTGCCCGCCACGGTTGTCTCTCGCTGCCAGCGATTCGACTTCCGCCGCATCACCGTCGCGGCGAGCGTCGAGCGCATCGCCTACATCGCCGGGCAGGAGCAGATCGACTGCCCCACGGACGGGCTCGAGATCATCGCGCGCACGGCGACAGGCAGCCTGCGCGACGCGATCAACCTGCTCGAGCAGCTCATCGACTCCTACGGCAAGACGCTCACGGTCGAGCAGGTGCAGGAGGGCCTCGGCCTCGTGATCGACCCGCGCAGCGGCCAGCTCGCGTTACACGCCGTCCGCGGCGAGCTTGCGGAAGGGCTGTCTGTCATCTCCTCCGTGCGTGACGACGGGCTCGACCTGCGTCAGTTCCAGCGACAGGTCGTCCTGCAACTCCGCGGTCTCCTGCTCGCAAAGTCCGGCGCCGCCCCCACCGACTCCTGGAGCGACGAGCAGCTCGCCGACCTGCGCCAGCAAGTCGAGGCCGTGCCGCCAGAACGGCTGATCGCCGCGCTGCGGTCGTTCGGCGAAGCCGACCTACGCGCCGATCCGCTTTCACCGCTGCCGCTCGAGCTTGCGCTCGCGAGCACGTCGCTCGCGGGCGCGCCCAGCGCTGTGGCACAGCAGTCGCAGTCCGCCGCGCCGCCGCCAGTCGCGCGCCCACCCGCACCGCCACGGTCAGCGCCTCCGGAAGCGCAGCGAGCCGCGCCAGAGAAATCAACGCCCCGGAGCGCACCGAAGCGCCCCTCTCCCGTCGAGACGGTCGCCAGCAACGGCGATGCGCGCCCCGGGGCGGAACCAGTAGCACCTCCGCCGGCGCAGATCAGCGGCGATGCGACAGCAGCGCTCGCAGAGGTGCGCGCTCGCTGGCCGCAGATCTATCAGCGCACGCGTGAGCTGCAGTTTCGCGCCGGCGCGTTGCTCAATAGCGGCTGTGGTATCATCCAGGTTACTGACAGCGAAATCGTATTCGGCTTCAACCGCGACATCTGGGTCGATCGCATGCAGGGCGACGGCGGCGATAATTTGCGCGCCCTCCAGCAAGCGGTCGATGAGGTGCTCGGGCAGGGCAGGCGCGTGCGTTGCGTGCTCGACGCGAACGTCGAGGTGCAGCGGCCGCCCCGCGGTGGACACCTGGTTCGTGCCGCGCAGGAGCTGGGCGGCGAGGTCGTTCCCGGCGAGGGCTAAGGAGGTGGCACGATGAGCATGAACCGCGACATGATGGCCAAGCTGCAGGCGATGCAGCAGCAGGCGCTCAAGGCGCAGGAGCAGCTCGCCGAGCAGCAGGTCGAAGGCACGTCGGGCGGCGGCGCCGTCAGCATCACCCTCACCGGCGGCATGACGGTCCAGGCGCTCAAGATCGACCCCGAGGTTGTCGACCCGAACGACGTCGAGATGCTCGAAGACTTGGTGACCGCCGCCGTGAACGAGGCGCTGCAAAAGGTGCAGGCGCTCCAGATGCAGCAGGTCTCCGGCCTCGCCGGCCAGTTCGGCATCAACCTGCCGCGCTGACGCAGTGAACGACACTTCGCCAACGCCGCGTCCGGCCGCGACCGCGGCGCCCGTCGCGCGCCTCATCGAGGCCCTCCACAAGCTGCCGGGCATCGGCCCGAAGAGCGCCCAGCGGCTCACGTACTACCTGCTGCGCGCCTCGGAGGCCGAGGTGCGCTCGCTCGCGCAGGCGCTCATCGAGCTCAAGGAGCGCACCACGCTCTGCTCCGTTTGCCAGAACGTCACTGAGGCAGATCCGTGCGGCATCTGCACTGACACGCAGCGCGATCAGTCGATTATCTGCGTCGTCGAGGAGCCGCTGGACGTCCTCGCCATCGAGCGCACGCGCGGCTTTCGCGGTCTCTACCACGTGCTCCATGGCGTCCTTTCGCCCATGGAGGGCGTCGGGCCCGAGGAGCTAAAGCTGAACGAGCTGCTGGCGCGCCTGCGCGCCGGCGACGTGCGCGAGGTGATCATGGCGACCAACCCCAACCTGGAGGGCGAGGCGACAGCTATGTACGTCAGCCGCGTCGTTACGCCGATGGGTGTACGAGTCACCCGATTGGCCCGCGGCCTGCCCGCCGGCGCCGACCTCGAGTACGCCGACGACGTCACCCTCGCCCGCGCGATCGAGCACCGCCAGGACGTGTAGTTCATGCCTAGGCCGCCGCGCGTCTACAAGACACCCGCCATCGTGCTGCGCCAGCGCAAGCTCGGCGACGCCGACAAGATCATCACGCTCTACTCCGCCGAGTACGGCAAGCTCGACGCCGTCGCGAAGGGCGTCCGGCGCATCACGAGCCGACTCGCCGGCCACGTCGAGCCGCTCAACCACGGCTCGTTCATGTTCGCCCACGGCCGCAATCTGGACGTCGTCACCCAGGTGCAGACGATCGAGACGTTCCAGCGGCTGCGCGACGACCTCGATCGCCTCAGTCGCGCGTTCTACGTCGCGGAACTCACAGACCGCGCGACCGAGGAGCGCGAAGCCAACTTCGCGGTCTACCGCCTGCTCCTCGATGCGCTCCGGCGTTTGTGCCAGGACTGCGACCTCGATCTTGTCTTGCGCTTCTTCGAGATGTCGCTGCTCGTGAAGCTGGGGTATCAGCCGGAGCTGGGTGTCTGCGTCGTTTGCCGAGGCGCGCCGGCGGACGATGGCAACTCCTGGTCAGCCGCGCTGGGCGGCGTTGTCTGCCCGAGCTGCCGGCCGCCCGCCGTGGCGCTCTTCGCGCTCTCGCCGGGCGCGCTGCGGGTGCTCCGCCTGCTGCAGGGCGGTAGCTTTGCCGAAGTCGCGCGGATCTCACTCGATCCGCGCCTCGCTGGCGAGCTCGAACGCCACCTGCGCGAGACGATCCACTACGCTCTCGACCGGGACGTGCGTTCCGCCGCCTTTCTCGACGACGTCCGGCGCAACCCGCGCAGCGCCTCGCCCCAGGGAGTGTCAGGAGTGGAAGTCGTGGAAAGCTGACCGCTGAAAGCCGTCTGCCCGCTAGCAGTTGTGGTTGTACTGCTTGTTGGCGGCCAGTATGTCCGCGACCGTTTGCTGCCCATCCGGCGGCCCCAGTGTCCACACGTTCCCGCCGATGATCGCTGTCCGGTCCGTGTCGATCGTGTAGAGGGCGTTCCCCTGGTTCTTGCCGTATTGCGCATTCACCTTGAGGATGTCCGCCACCGTCTGCTTGTGCGGCGTGTTCACCTTCTCCGGATTGAAGAAGTCCCAGCGGTTCAGCGGATCGCGCAGCCCGCCAGA
>JBGQHA010000245.1:0-4538 GCA_041497735.1 Dehalococcoidia bacterium
CCACGATCTGCGCCAGGTATTCTTTCGAGGCCTTGGCTAGTTCTTTGTCGATGTCGGCGACGGTCGTCGGGGGTACGTCGAAGACGAAGGCGTGGCTCGCCCAGCCGAGCACTTGCGTCACCACGATCTCGGCGTCGAACAGCTTCGCGAAGCGCTTCGCCGGCTCCAGGGCTGCCTCCGAAAGCTCCGATCCGTCGAGCGGGACAAGGATGCGCCCGTTCTTGATCTCCTGCGCCGTTTGCTCCAGCGCCTCTGGGCCGATGACGAGACGCGGCACGCCGGCGCGGCGGACCAGCTGGCTCCCGACGCTGCCGAACCAGAACCGGCCCAGCCCCGAGCGTCCGTGCGACGACAGCACGAGCATCTCGATGTCGCGCTCTGCCACGAGGCGGACGATCTCGTCCGCTGGGTGTCCGGCGAGCACCTCGGCATCGACGGGCACGTCCTTGATCCGCTTCGCCACGCCGAACAGGTACTCTTCGAACTTCTTCTCAGCGGTGCTGAACAGCTCCTCTGCGACGCCCTTCAGCACCAGCTCGAGCGCCTCGTCAGCGCCTTCCCAGACGGTGACGAGCAGGAGCCGCGCGCCGAGCGCCTTGGCGTACTCCGCCGCATAGGGCAACGCCCGCTCCGCCAGCTCCGACCCGTCGAGCGGGACAACGATCGCCCGCTTGCTCATGATCTCCCTCCCTTCGATGCTGCGTACTCGCGCTCAGCTCCCGCCGTCGCAATCGACGGCCAGACGTTGGCCCACGGGCGCGCCGCCTCGATCGCGGCGGAGAGCTGTAGCACGCCGGCGTCGTCCCCTACGCGTCCGGCGATCTGCACGCCGAGCGGCAGCCCGTTGCTGTGGAAACCGAACGGTATGGAGGCGGCGGGGTTGCCGCTCGCGTTGAAGAGCGGGAGGAAGCTGCCGGGCCACGGGCGGCCCTCCTCCCAGGGAAACTTCGCGTCGCAGCGGCGAGCGGTCTCGCCCATGACAGGCGCGAGGAAGAAGTCGATGTCGCGGAACCAGCGCCGGATCGCCGCCGCCCACGCCTCGCGCCGGCGGATCGCCTGGCTGAACTGCCAGGCAGCCATCGCCTTCGCTCCCTGAATGATGGCGCGAGCGTAGTCCGTCAGCTCGTCGACATGCTCGTCGAAGTCCGGCCGGAGCAGCGTCGCGTACGCGTACTCCTCCGGCGACAGCAGGTCGATGCCGACGTCGCCCCCTTCGCGGGGCGGCGGATCTGTCTCGATGATCTCGCAGCCGAAGTCGCGCAGCAACGCTGCCGCGTCGAGCACGGCCTGCTTGACCTCAGCGTCGACCGGCAGGTGGCCGTAGTCAAGGCTCATGCCAATTCGCGTACCGGCCCACACGCGCGGTTTCAGTGCCACGCTGAAGTCCGGCGGCGTGTCTGTCCTGGAAAGCGCATCGCGCGCGTCCGGGCCGGACGTGGCCTGCATGATCAGCGCCGCGTCGCGCACCGTGCGCGTCATCGGCCCCTGGTGCGACGTGTGGGGCGCCCCCTTCCAGCCGTCGTGCGGGATGCGGCCGAAGCTGGGTTTGAGGCCGTAGATGCCGCAGGCGAACGCCGGGATGCGGATCGACCCGGCGCCGTCCGTCCCGATCGCGAGGGGCGCCATGCCCGTCGCCACTGCCGCGCCCGCGCCGCCGCTCGAACCGCCCGGCGTGTGATCGAGGTTCCACGGGTTGCGGCACTCCTCGCCAAGGCGGTTGCGCGTCACGTCGACCAGGCCGAACTCCGGCGTGTTCGTCTTGCCGACGACGACAGCGCCTGCGAGCAACAGCCGGTCGACGACGGGCGAGTTGTGCGGATGGCGGTAGTCCTTGAAGACGAGCGAGCCGTGCGTCGTCGGTAGCCAGGTGGTGTAGATGAGGTCCTTGATCGAGACCGGCACGCCGCACAGCAGCGGCTTCTCGCCCGGCTGCGACCACGCGCGTTCAGCGGCGCGCGCTGCGGCGAGCGCTCCGTCATGATCGACGCAGAGGTAGGCGTGCAGCGCCGGGTCCAGCCGGTCGATGCGCTCCAGCACCGCGCGCGTCGCCTCGACGGGCGACAGCTCGCGCGCTCGATAGGCCGAAAGCAGCTCGGCTCCGGAAAGAAAGACGATGTCATCGTTCGGCATGGCTACTCCTTAGCGGTGGCTGGTCACTTGGGCTCGATTATATCGTTGGGCGTCGGTCTGTGGGCTACGTCGCCAGGGCGAGGCCTTCGCTTCGCAAATCAGATGATACAGCCCAGCCGCCGTCGGAGATGGACGCGATGACTTGGCTGCGCGCGATCGCCGTCTCCCATGCGGATACCCGCCGCACGCGATGGCCGCGCGACGCAAGCTCGTCGATGATCTCAGCCGGGAAGCGGCTCTCGATGGCGACCGCGCCGTCGTTCTGGACGGCCCAGCGCGGCGCGTTGATCGCGCTGTGCACGTCGAGACGCCAGTCGACGGCGGCCGCGACTGTCTGCAGATTGCACTGCACCTGGAAGTTTGCGCCGGGCGTGCCCCCACCCACAACGAGCTCACCGTCGCGCACGACGAGGAAGTTGTTCAGCGTGTGCACCGTGCGCTTGCCCGGCGCGAGGCGGTTGGCGTGCGACGGCTCGGTATTGAAGCCGGTGAGCCGGTTGTTCATCAGCACGCCGGTGCCGGGGATGGCGAAGCCGCTGCCCCAAGCAGCGAAGATGCTCTGGATGAAGCAGACGGCGGTATCTTCGTGCGCGACGACGAACGACGTGGTGTCGCCGCCGGCGGGCACCGCGACGCCGCGGGCGCGCGACAAGTCGATCTCCTGCGCGCGCTTGGCCGCATGCTCCTTCGAGAGCAGCATGTCGATTGGTACGTCTTCGACCGTTGGGTCGGCGAGGTATCGGCGCGTGTCCTCGAATGCGAGCTTGATCGCCTCGATCATCACGTGCGCAGAGTCGGCGCTGAGGCCCCAGTCGCTAAGCGGGAACTGTTCGACGATGTTGAGCGCTTCGAGGAGAATGATCCCCTGCGACGGCGGGGCCTGCTCGTACACCGTGCAGCCGTGGTACGAGGTCGCGACCGGCTCGTGCCAGCGCGCGAGTCCGCCTGAGGCGGACGCCAGGTCCTCGCCGTCGATGAGGCCGCCATCCTGCGACATCGCGTCGCAGATCGCGCGACCGGTGCGGCCAGAATAGAAGCCGTCGCGGCCGTCCGCGGCGATGGCGCGCAGCGTGTTCGCCAGCTCCGGCTGGCGAAGCGTCGCGCCGGGACGGTACAGCTTGCCATCGCGCAAGAACAGGCGGGCGATCTCCGCGCCTGGGTTGCTTGCCGCAAGCGCGGCGGTCATCGTCGCAAGGTGGAGCGAGACGGGGAAGCCGCCATCAGCGAGTTCGATCGCTGGCGCGAGCAGCTCGCTCAGCGGCCGCGAGCCGTGGCGCGCGTGCAGCTCGCACCAGGCGTCGACGAGGCCGGGTACGGTGCTCGCGCGCGGGCCGAGCGCGGGGATGCCGTTTGGAAACTCGCCGAGCGTAGCGCGCTGCGGGGCCAGGCCGCCCGCGTTCAGACACTCGACGGAGTTCGACTTCCGATGCCAGACCAGCACGAACGCGTCGCCGCCGAGGTGTGTCGCGTATGGCTTTACGATGACGTTCACGGCCGATGCCGCGATCGCGGCGTCGACCGCGTTGCCGCCGCGCTGGAGCACGTTCATTCCGGCCAGGGCCGAGGCGGGGTGCTCGGCGGCGATAGCGTATCGCGAGCCGAAGACGGGCCCGCGCTGCGGCGCCTGCACGCCCGCGCGCCGCCCTGTGCTTTCGGATGCGCCGGGCTTGACGCCCGGGGTGCCTTGCCGTTCGCCGTCTGCCAAAGCGGTGAGATGGTAGCACGAAGGCGTGAGAGCAGGCCCGCCGGCTGAGATCGCGCGGCTGTCCGAACAACTCCTCGACAGTCCTGCGGGCATTACGGTAGGATCGCCCGACCAGAAGAGAAGAGGAGCAGGACATGCCCGGAGCGCTCGACGGCATCCGCGTCGTCGACTTCACGGAATACATCGCGGGCCCGTACTGCACGATGATGCTCGCCGATATGGGCGCGGATGTCGTGAAGGTCGAGCGGCCGGAGGGCGACGCCTGGCGGCACACCGCCCCGCTGGCGCCGTACGAGAGCCGCGGCTTCCTCGGCGTGAACCGGGGCAAGCGCAGCATCGCGCTCGACCTCGGTCGCGCGGAGGGCCGTGAGATTGCGACGAAGCTCGCCGCCGGCGCCGACGTCGTCGTGGCGAACTACCGGCCGGGCGTCGCGGAACGGCTCGGGCTGGACTACGCAACGCTCTCGGCCGCCAACCCGCGGCTCGTCTACTGCGAGAACAGCGCGTTCGGGCACGCAGGGCCGTACGCCGGCCGCGCGGGCTTCGACATCCTCTCGCAGGCCGCGACCGGCATGGTGCTCTACGAGAACAAGATCGACCACGGGATCCCGAGCTACATCATCACGATCGCCGTCGCGGACCTGACGACGGGCATGTTTATGGCGTACTCGATCGTGAGTGCGCTCTACGCGCGCGTCGAATC
>JBGQHA010000246.1:0-4532 GCA_041497735.1 Dehalococcoidia bacterium
CTTGATCTGCCCCACACCCGTCGCGACGGCGAGGTCGGCGATCGTCGTGTCCTCCGTCTCGCCGCTCCGATGGCTGATCACGGATGCCCAGCCAGCCTTGCGCGCCATCTCGATCGCCTCCAGCGTCTCCGTCAGTGTGCCGATCTGGTTCAGCTTGATCAGCACCGCGTTCGCCGACCCTTCGCCGATGCCCCGCGCCAGGCGTTCCGTGTTCGTCACGAAGACATCGTCGCCCACGAGCTGAACGCTGCCGCCGAGGCGCTTCGTCAGCGCCGACCAGCCCGCCCAGTCGTCCTCCGCCATGCCGTCCTCAATGCTCACGATGGGGTACGTGCCGCACCAGCGCTCCCAGAGCGCCGCCAGCTCATCGGACGAGAGCGTCTTGCCTTCGCGCTCCAGCTTGTACGAGCCGTTCTTGTAGAGCTCGCTTGTCGCCGGGTCGAGCGCGATGGCGACGTCATCGCCCGGGCGGTAGCCCGCCGACTCGATGGCCTTGGCCTCCAGCTCGATCGCCTCGTCGTTCGTGAGCCCGGGCGGTGCGAATCCGCCCTCGTCACCGACGGTGGTCGGCCAGCCATGCGCGCGGACGAGCTTGGCGAGCGCGTGATAGACCTCGGCCGCCATCCGCAGCCCTTCGGAGAAGGTCGGCGCACCGAGCGGCATCACCATGAACTCCTGGAAGTCCGTCGAGCCCTCGGCGTGCTTGCCGCCGTTCAGGATGTTGCACATCGGAACCGGCAGCGGCCCGGGCGCGCCGTCCGGCGATGCGAAGCTGGCCAGGTAGCGGTACAGCGGCTCGTTTCGCGCCGCGGCCGCAGCGTGGGCCACCGCGAGCGAGACGCCGAGGATCGCGTTCGCGCCGAGGCGCGACTTGTCCTTCGTGCCGTCCAGCGCGATCAGCTTGCGGTCGAGCGCCTCCTGCTCATCCGCCGCCATGCCGCGCACCGCCGAGGCGATCTCGCCGTTCACGTTCCCGGCCGCTTTCAGGACGCCCTTGCCGCCGTAGCGCTGCTTGTCGCCGTCGCGCAGCTCGAGCGCCTCGTACGCGCCCGTGCTCGCACCCGATGGCACAGCGGCGCGACCGGTCGCTCCGCCTTCCAACGTTACGTCTACTTCCAGCGTCGGGTTTCCCCGCGAGTCGAGGATCTCGCGCGCGTGAACGGAAGCGATCTTGTTCATCGAGGCTTACCTCTCCCAGGGTCGTAGGGGCGTAGCTTTAGCTGCGCCCTGACGGCCGCAGGCCGCCGCCGAAGAGGCGTTGGGGCGGTGAGGGCCCACCACCACCCTCACTCAATCTCATCCTGGTGGAACACGAACATCGATCCGCTGGCCGTCGCCACCAGCCGCGCGTTGTGGTCCCACACCTTCGTCTCCGTGAACGCGATGTTCCGCCCCTGCTTGATCACCGTGGTCTCAGCCCAGAGCGTCCCCTCGCGCACGGCCGCGAGATAGTTCACCTTCACCTCGATCGTTGCGCAGTGCTCGCCTTCGGGCAGGTTGGGCTGGATGGCCCCGCCCATGCTGTAGTCGATCAGTGTGTAGATCACGCCGCCATGCAGCACGCCGTTCGGGTTGTGCCACGCCGGGTCGACAACGAGCCGCAGCCGCGAGCTTCCCGCGCCGCGACGCTCGGTGACGATGCCGAGCAGGTCGCCCAGCGGCCCGACGCTCTCCGTCTGCTGCGGCGTCGGCTCCGGCGCGCCGGCCTGCTGGCGGCGCATCACGCGCAACCAGCCCAGCAACGTCCTCGCGCGCTCCTCGGAGAGGCTCTCGACCGCGGCGCGCAGCTCCTCGACAGGCTGTCCGTTATCGATCATGCGCTACCACTCCTGCTGCCAGCCCGGCGCCCTCGACCGCAGAGATCGCCAGCTCGACGGCCTCCTTCGGAGTCTTCGCGCGAACGACCCGCGTATCCTCCACGCCGAAGTCGTCGCTGATCCGCCAGGTGCCCAGCCCAGCGACCGGCTTCCCATGCACCAGCGCCAGCGCGATCTCCGAGAGCGTGCCATACGAGCCGTCGATCGCGATGACCGCATCGGCAGACAGCACCACGATGACGTTCCGCGCGGCGCCCAGGTTCGTCACGATGGGAAACTCGACGCAGGGGTTCGCCTCGCTCGCATCCGGCCCCGGCAGGATGCCGATCGTGTGGCCGCCGGCGCTCGTCGCGCCGCGACAGGCCCCCTCCATCACGCCGCCCCTGCCGCCGCAGATCAGCGTGTGCCCTCGCTCCGCGATCTCGCGGCCTACCTTCTCGGCCAGCCGGACGGCGTCCTGCGGCGCATTGTCGCCTCCGATCACGGCGATCATCATGGCGAGGGCATCATACTGGTCGCCGGTTGCCGGTCGCTAGTGCGGTAGGGCGCTCAGCGCTTCCGGGACGCTCGCTTCGGCTTCGACGGCAGCGCCTTCGCTTGCACGCCGTTCTGCTGGAGCACCGGGTGGGGCTCCTGGTGGACGATCAGCTCGAAGACGTCCGGACGGCTGTAGTGCCCTGCCGCATCGAAAAGGAAGCGCGAGCCACTCACCTTGGCCGGATCGACCTCGGCGTACAGGATCTCTTCCTTCATCCGCACCGGCCCGGCGATGAAGTCGCCGCCCGGGGCGACGATGGCGCTGTCGCCGACATTGATCCACTCGTTCTGGTACGCCTCCTTGAACGGGAAGCGGTCCGGCACGTCGTCCTTCCGCAGCGCGATGCAGGCGCCGACGACGTACGCCCGGCCCTCCTTCGCGATGTGCTGGAGCGTCGCCGTCCAGGTGCTTCCCCGGTCCCACGTCGCTGCGACGTAGATCTGCGTGCCCCAGGCGTACATCGCGTAGCGCGCGAGCGGCATGTAGTTCTCCCAGCAGATGAGGCCCCCCAGCTTGCCGAGCTCCGTATCGAAGACCTGCAGTGTGCTGCCGTCGCCCGCGGCCCACACGAGCCGCTCCGCGCCCGTCGGCACGAGCTTGCGGTGCTTGCCCATGATGTCGCCCTGCGCATCGATATAGAGCAGCGTGTTGTAGAGGCTCGTGCCGCTCCCTTCCACGTTCCGCTCGTTGATGCCCATGACGACGTAGGCCTTCGCCCGCCGAGCGGCGCGGCAGAGCTCCTCGGTCGCTGGCCCCGGTACGTCTACCGAGTTGGCGAGCAGCTCAGCGTACAGCTCGTTGTGCTGCCCAAGCTGCGCCGGCGCGATCGACCACACCCAGTCCGGGTAGGTCGGGATGAAGGTCTCTGGGAACACGATCAGCCGCGCGCCAGCCCGGCCCGCCTCGGCGATGAGGTTGCACGCCTTCGCCACGGTCGCCTCGCGGTCGAGGAAGACCGGCGCGGCCTGCACCGCCGCGATCGTGAACGTTGCGCTTTTCGCTTTCGCCATCGATGCTTATGTTACTACCGCGGGCCGTCGGGCCTTCGTGCTTTCTTCCTCTTAGATTCTACTTCGGGCGCGGCTTGTGCCGATACTCCCAGTGGAGGGCCGCACGATGGCCGCGAACGGCGAGTCAGAGAAGCTCCCGAAGACGCTCGTTGGCATTGCGGGCGAATACCTGGTCGCTGGTGAGCTAAGCCGGCGCGGCTACCTGGCGGCGGTCACGCTCCGCAACACGAAGGGTGTGGACATCCTCGCGTCGTCCGGCGACGCCTCGAAGTCCGTGGGCATCCAAGTCAAGACCATCCAGAGCAAGCGGCGTGTCTGGCCCCTCAGCGAGAAGGCCGACGCCTACACGCCGGACAACGTACTCTACGTCTTCGTCAACCTCAACGACGGCGGTGCGCCGACGTACCACGTTGTGCCGAGCGTGGTTGTCGCTGAGTATTCCCGTCAGTGGCATAGCTACTTCCTGGACACGACGCGCCGCGACGGACGCCCGCACAAGGACAGCGGCCGCCGCGCCTTCAAAGACACGAAGGGCAGCTTCCGTGACCGATGGGACTTGCTAGGGCTGGATAGGGAACCCCCCTTGCCACTGCCCGCCTTCGACGTCGATGCTCCCTGGAAGACGCAACGCCGGACGGCAGCGTAGACATGGCGCAGACTATTGCCAGGTGGATTGTTGCCCTGGTCGGCTTCTTTATCCTGTTCTTTGCGATGGGCCTCATGTTCCTGTTGCTTGTACCCCTTGGCTTCGAACGCGCAATGGGCGCGGGGCCGAGCCTGCCGCTCGGCTTGTGGTCACAGGTGCGCTTCGCGCCCATCATCGGCGGCATGTTCTCCTGTCTCAGCGTGTTCGGGTTGCTGGCCAAGAGACTTGAGGCTCGACTAGACGCTCGCGCGCCCGCGCCGCGTCGCCGTCAACGCGCTCGGCGCTGAGGTAGCAACTGCTCTACCACCGCGAGGCGCCGGTGCCTTCGTTCCTAGCTCGATCCTCTCGATGGCCCACTCCATAAGTTGCGTCTGAGCCAGCGCAGGAGCGCCGCGACCCCGTTCCAAATGAACTCGATTGAGGAACTGTCCATGGTGTGAGCCTGATTGCTAACCCTTCGCCTCAGCCACGCACTCCATCTCGAGGAGCAGGCCGGGGAGCGGGAGGGCGGTCACGCCCAC
>JBGQHA010000247.1:0-4531 GCA_041497735.1 Dehalococcoidia bacterium
CCCATCACCAAGGACTTTTCCTTCGACAGGAACGCCGCCGAAGTGAATGATCGTCTGACGTAGCGCGGCGTCTAGCGCGCTGGCCTTAGCTCGAAAGGCCGCATCTCCAAGCTGTTCGGTCAGCGCCGTGGATTCAGCGATATCAACGAACAGGATGATGACGGTGCCCTCGGGCAGATCCTGCATGACCGCGTTTCCTTCTTCAAGCTGCATGGCGCCACCCATCCTACAGCATCAGGGGCCTGCATAGCTGACCGGCAGCGTACCACCTTGGAAGGATTGAAAAAGCGCCATCGTTATTGAACGATCTTGATGGCTCACCCTCGCTTGCCGGCTGGAAGCCTGGTCGTTCCCCTGACCCGGCCCTCGGCGACTAGAATGAGCCAGACGATCAGCAACTTCCGCGCAATGCAGCGCGAGCCTCACCAGCTCCTTCTTCTCGAACGGCATGCGGCAACCGCAGCTTGACAAACCGGGTCAGCGCGGCGAGGATGCTCTTCGCTGTCAGCTGTGCCTGGTCACGCCGCATGAGGCTGTCGTCGGCGCCGGTCAAGCCGCGCTTGAGATCGGCACATCGCCACGCGAGCTCTGAGAGCTTAGTCGTTGACCTAATCCGGCGATTGCGAGTCTTCTCGGCGCATGTCGAGGCCAGCGCCGGTGACTCGGTCGAGGTCGACAACAACCGCCTGTCCTTTGCGGTCCTTGTCGAGCATTTTCTCGATCTCGGGCATGTTGTCGTAGATGCGGTCGCGGATCTCGGGGTCTGTCACAACGCGTGCTCTGCCGAAGAACTGCCAGGACACGCGGTCAGTCGGGTGCCGGTATAGGAATGCCATGCGGCGGTTGCTGCCTAGTCTGGTGATGAGCCCTGAGTTGGGGCTTCGATGCCAGAGAGCGAGCTGGTCTGCACTAAAGGCGTGGCAGCTTCCGTAGAAGGAGAGCTTCGGATAGCCGTCGAGCTCGATGCTCACGGCAACCACCGGGCACCTGTCGGCCAGGCGCTGTGGCCAGCCTGCTTCGCATCTCATCGCTCAGCTCGATCATTCCCTGATCAACGCCTCAATATCGGCGGGGTCGACAGAGCCCGGCGGCCGGCCCTCGCGCGCCATTCTCGCCGACAGCTGCTGGAGAGCGGCGTTAACGGGTGTAGCGACACCATGTGAGCGTCCCAGGAGCGTGATCTCGCCGTTGAGGTAATCTGACTCCGTGGAGCCGGTGGCACGCGCGAGGCTCTGCCACGTCGATCCGCCGGCGCGCGCGGCGCCGTCAACGGGCGCGGCGGCCGAAATCGACGTTCTCCGTGCCCGGATCTCGTCATCTGAAGCCCAATCGATGCCCGCGCGCCGATAGCACTCAATCGCCTCGGTTCGTGCCATCTGGTAGAGCGGGCCAACGTCAGGGTGCGACCCGCAGGCGGCCTGGAGGGCGTTACGCAGATTGGCGAGGAGCTTGGCGTACTTCCATCGGATTGCATCAGCGGCAGGTCGGGAACTAAAGCCGGAGGTGTCGAGCGCAGCCGTCACTTGCTCGATCACTGCGTCGACGCCCGACGGATAGCAACCCGCGTCGAGAATACCGCTTACCGGCGCGGCGTTCGCAATGACAACGCCTGGCTCCAAGTGCACGGCTGGCAGCAACACGAGCATCGCATACACACGCGAGACCATGCGCGCGGCTAAGCGCTCGTTCTCCACGCCGTTCTGCGCACACACAACCGGCACATCCGCACCAGCCGCAGCTCGCAGGTCGAGCAGTGCGGCGGCGGTGTCTTGAGTCTTCACAGTGAGGAGGACCACATCGTCATCGGCGAACGCGAGCTCCGATGGGTGTCCCACGGTGGGAATGCGCAGGTTGCAAGTCTCAAGTGGCGTCTTGAAGGTGAGGCCCGACTCTTTGATCGCATGTAGGTGCGCGCCCCTGGCAACGAGGCGGACATCGTGGCCGTGCTGAAACAGCTTCGCGCCGATTACGCCGCCGATCGCGCCCGCGCCGTAGATCGTGTAGCGCACGCTCTTCTCTTTATCCGTTAGGCAGGCATGCTGATTGGGACGTGAACACTCTCCCAGGCGGCTCGCTCCTGGCCAAACGGATCGTTGACCACGCGTGACTCATCGCGGTCGAAGATCATCGTGGCCCGTTCTCGCGGCGAGTAGCCAGGCCACTGCGGTATGCCGCCGTGATCTGGCGCGCCTCTGTGTGCAAAAGCGATCCACGCCTCACTCATCCGGGCTGCAAGCGCCTGTCGGGCGGCGGACTCTGCCATCACAGGCGGTCGCGCGTTGTCGAACACGAACGGGATCTCGTACCCATGGGCTGACCCTAGCGGGCCGGCAGTCCAGCAGAAGAGATACATGTACACGGGTGTGCTTCCGCCTGCCAGCTTGCGTTCGGCGAGTTCGATCGATGGCATGCGCATCATCCGGTCGCTCTCGATCGCGATCAGCAGATCGCGCCCCGATGCGGCAGGGCGCGTACGACGGTACGTTTCAATGATCCGCCTTCCATCGTCACCGAGGGAAGCAAGTCTCTTGCTCAGTCCGTCGCCTTCAAGTGAGGCGCTGTCCTTGAGCGACGGGTCCATCGCGAGAAATAGTGTCGCCTCATCGCGGTTGCAGCCAATCACCATTGGAACGTCCGCGGCCGTGCCGTTCTTGAGGGCGAGGCTCGGATGGTCGATCACGTGCGTGCCGTCGAGCACCGGGCTGAACGCGAACACTCCCCTGCGGCCGAATTGGCCTTGAGCCTCGCGCAAGCGCTCAACCGGCACCGCCTCTAGTGCGCGCTGGTCGCCGCCGTTGATGCCCAGATCGGACAGTACCTTCTCAGCCACCTCCGTTGCCTGTTCGGGCAGCTTGGCTCGCAAGCCGGGTCCGCTCTGCACGATGGCGCGATGAAACAGGCCGCGCGCTGCTGGCATGACGAGTAGCGTTGAGACCTTTGCGCCGCCACCGGACTCCCCAAAGATCGTCACGTTGGACGGGTCTCCGCCGAACGAAGCAATGTTCTCGCGCACCCATTCGAGCGCCGCCACAAGGTCGAGCATGCCGGCGTTCCCAGCGGAGGCGACATCGGGCCCGGCAAGTTCCATGAGATGCAGGTACCCGAAGATTCCTAGCCGGTGGTTGACCGTTACCACGACAACATCGCCACGGCGAACGAGTGCGCTGCCGTCGTAGACCGGCCACGATCCGGAGCCGATGCTGAAGCCTCCGCCATGCAGCCAGACAAGGACGGGTCGCCGACCGCCGCCGGCCACGCTCGGCGTCCAGACGTTGAGATACAGACAGTCTTCAGACAGCGACGGTTCCTGTGACCAGCCTTCGGGACGGCGCGCCGGCTGCGGACACGACGCACCGTAGCTCACGGCTTCACGGATACCAGGCCATGGGGCCGGTTGCGCCGGCGGTCGGAATCTCCTCGGTCCCACGGGTGGTGCCGCGTAGGGGATGCCTTTGAATGCGTAGACGGAGCCATCTATCGCACCGCACACCTTACCGGCACTTGTTTCCACGGTCGCATCGCTCACGTCTTGGCTCCTTTCGAACGAAGGGTACGGCAGCTCAAGGTAAGCCGTGGACGGATCCTAGCAGCAGCTTAACGTGCGCGTCAAGGTAAATGGTCGTACTTCACGGGCGCGAGGTACCGCCGCTACAGGACAGTGCTCCCTGAGGGCGTGCCGCAGGCGACGTTGTACTTGGCTGGCGGCACACGACGACCATGTGTTGATGGCCTGCAAGCGCGGATACCAGTTCACCACGACTGGATGCCGCTCGATCTCATCCATCGGGCCGAGCGCCGGCTTCGGGCCGTCCCGCTTGAAATCGACGCTTCCTTCAAGCGGACTATTCGCAGCTTCTGAAGAGAACGGCACCGTCTACTACCGCTACCGGGGCAAGGCGGGAAGAAGGCGAAGCGCGAGCTGCTGCGGCCGGCGTACGCCGCGATCGAGATGGCGCTCCTGGCGCGGGGGAAGAGCCTGGCGACGATGGACGCGAAGGAGTCCCGAAGGACGCCCCGGGACGCCAACTCGGGGAGCCAGATTAATGTCTCAGAGCTTAGCCATCGAAGGTGAGCCGGACCTTGCGGCGAGGGCCCCTGGCGATCGGCCTGCGTTCCTCCAGCGGGCTGCGAACCACGGTGCGGCTTGCCACATCCATCAGCGTGGCAACATCGTCTCCGTCTTCCGGGAAGCACGCGAACCCGACGGCGCCACCGAAGGACGGCATGTTAGTGAGCCGCCGTCTCAGCGCGCCAGCTCGCTGAGTGTGAAGCAGCAATACGCCCAGCCGGCCGTCGTCGAGAAGAGCCGGCAGGTCCGTCTTTCTGAGCCGCGCCTGGATCTTGTTTGCAAACCACTCGCTCACGGTCTCGGCGCTTTGCGGTTTCGTCAAGACCAGCAGCGTGAAGTGCAGCCCGTACCGTTCCGCCCGGTCCATCTCTTCTTCAAGACGGAGATGAAAGTACCAATCAGGGTAGAGGCCGGAACCGTGTTGCAGGACGATTCCTGGTTGCGCCCAATCGCCGAGGCGCC
>JBGQHA010000248.1:0-4527 GCA_041497735.1 Dehalococcoidia bacterium
GCGTCCCACTCCTCTTCGCTCATATTGAAGATCATGCGGTCGCGCAGGATACCCGCGTTGTTCACGAGAATGTCGAGGCGCCCGAAGGCGTCGAGCGCGGTCTGGACGATCTTCTCGCCGCCGGCGACCGTCGTGACCGACTCGTAGCAGGGCGCCGCCTCGCCGCCCGCCGACTTGATCTCGTCGACGACTTGGTCGGCCGGCCCCTTGTCGTTGCCCGACCCGTCGACGTTCACGCCGGGGTCGACGACGACGACCTTCGCGCCCTCCTGCGCGAACAGCAACGCCATGCCGCGGCCGATGCCCCGGCCGGAGCCCGTGATGACGGCCACCTTGCCTTCGAGCGCGCCCATGATTCTCTCTTCTCCGTGGGACAGGCTTCAGCCTGTCGCTGTCGGGCTGAAGCCCGACCCGCTGGCAGAATGTCTCACTAGCTGCGTGAGGGAAGCGTGACGGTGGCAACGCCCGGCGTGGTCTTCTGGCCCTGCGGGTTCTCCGCCCAGATGTCCAGCTCGACGAAGTTGCTGTTGCCCTCTTGGTACTTCTTCGTCACGACGCCGCGACAGGTGATGTCCTGGTTCGGCTCGTCCATGCCGCGGTACTGGCAGCCGAACTTCTTGATCCGCCCCGCATCGCCCGCCCAGTCGTGTAGGAGCTGGCCCAGGAACGCGTGCTTGAGCGCGCCGTGGACGATCAGTCCCTTGAGCCCCGTCGACTGCGCGAAGTCCTTGTCGTAGTGGATCTGGTAGAAGTCGCCCGAGCCCGCCGCCCACAGCACGAGCTGCTGCGTCGAGCAGTTCTTCTTGAGCTGCGGGATCTCGTCGCCTTCCTTGACGTCTTCGAAGTAGACCTGCGTTGCCATCGACGCCTCCTAGTACTGAATGACGGTGCCGCGTTCGATCGCGACAACTTCGGCGCGCTGGTTCGTGTACGTCGTCTCTCGATTCGTGATCAGCATCGGCCCCATGCTGCCGGAGCGTTCGTTGAAGCCTGTGACCTTGTTGCGCGCCGTAAGGACATCGCCCGCGCAGACGTCGCTAAGGTACTCCGTCTCCGTACCGCCGTTCAGCACGCGCTTGTACGGGATGCTGAAGCCGATGCCGGGCGGGCCGCCGCGGCCCGCGGCGGCGGGCTGGAAGACGCGCGTGCCGAGGTAACCCGGCGGCGCAACGATGCTGCGATAGCCCTTGCTCTTCGCGTACTCCTCGTCGTAATAGATCAGGTCGGTGTGGCCGACGGCGCGGGCGAACATCCGGCAGCCGGTCTTATCGACCTCCAGCGCCGACGGCTCGCCCTCCTGGCCGATCGCCGCGCGCATCTCGTCCGTGATGACCGACTTCACATCTTGCTGGGTCATGCGCACCTCCTCGCAGGCGGAAGCCTGACGTTTGCGTAAGAGTTGGGCTAGGCGAACGTGAGGATACTACGGCGCGCGCAGGCTGTCAACGCCTCGCTCACTTCGCCGAGACCAGCGTGCGGTCGATGGGCCGGAAACGGCCCGCCCGCAGCTCTTCGATCAGGTCCTCTATCGTTTCGATGCGCCGCTCGAACTCCGTCGCGCAGCGGCCGATGTCCGTGCGGGCGTGCGCGTCCGAGCCCGCCGTGCCCGGCATCTGCATCGTCTGGCAGAGGCGCTGCGAGAACTTGTTCTCTTCTTCGGTGCCGCGGCCGTTGATCGCTTCCAGCGCGGCGCAGTAGCGGTAGGCAGGATTGCGCGCCGCGCGCACGAGCGCTTCCTCGTAGTCGCGCTCGCTTTCGATGTACCAGGGCATCTGGCGCCGGTACGGATGCGCGGCGACCATCACGCCGTGCTCCTCGTCGATATGCTTCGCCAGCTCGTGCGAGCGGTGCATGCCGTAGACATACTTCGAGAGGCCGTAGGCGAGGATATGGCCGTCGTCGGTGTTGATCTCGATCGCCGGCAGCACCAGGTAGTTGTGCCGCTTCGCCAGCTCAGCGATGTCCTCCGGTTTCCAGAAGAAGTCGTGCTCCGAGAGGCAGATGCCGTCCAGCCCCGCCGCCTTCGAGCGCGCGACGAGCTCGTCGGGTGCGAGATAGGAGTCCCACGAAAGGGGCTTCGTGTGCGTGTGCAGGTCGATCAGCATGGGGAAAACGTCTCTGTATGGTAGCCTATTGAAGCTCGACGACGGAAGCGCGGTTCCAGGAGGGGTAGATGCGTATCGGCTTGTCCTTCGACGCAACGCAGCCACCGGCGCAGATGGTGGATCAGATCGTGCAGGCGGAGCAGGACGGCTTCGATAGCTGCTGGATGTTGCACATCTTCGCGTGCGATCCGCTCGTCCTGATCGCGATGGCCGGGGCGCGTACCAGCCGCATCGAGCTCGGCACGTCCGTCACGCCGATCTACGGACGGCATCCGTTTGCGCTGGCGCAGGAGGCGCTTACTGCGCAGTCCGCGACGAACGGGCGCCTGGCTCTGGGCATCGGCCTCTCGCACCAGATCGTCGTCGAGAATATGTGGGGCCTCTCGTACGACAAGCCGGCGATGTACATGCGCGAGTACCTTAGGGTGCTCAACCCGCTGCTGCAGGGCCAGCCCGCGAGCTACGCCGGCGAGCGCTTTCGCGTGAACGCCGGCCTCCAGGTCCCCGGCGCGACCAAGCCGGCGCTGCTCCTCGCCGCGCTGGCGCCCGCGATGCTGCGCCTGGCAGGTGAGCAGGCCGATGGCACGATCACATGGATGACCGGCGTCAAGGCGATCGAGACCCACATCGTCCCGCGCATCACGAAGGCGGCGCAAGAGGCCGGGCGGGCCGCGCCGCGCATCGCCGTCGGGCTGCCGGTCGCCGTGACGAATGACGTCGTCGCCGCCCGCGAACGCGCGTCACAGATTTACCACGTGTATGGCCAGCTCCCGAACTACCAGCGCGTGCTCGCGCGCGGCGGCGCGAAAGGCCCGGGCGACATCGCGATCCTCGGCGATGAGAAGGACGTGGAGCGGCAGATCCGCGCGCTCGCCTCGGCCGGCGCGATCGACTTTGCCGCGGTGCTCTTCCCCGCCGGCGACGACGCAGCGGCCTCGATGGCGCGCACGCGCCAGGTCGTGCACTCGCTCATCGGCAAGGTCTAGGCAAGGAGGCCGCTCGCGCGTTCACGGATGATGCGCTCCGCGCCCTCGCAGATCGCGCACAGCACCTCAGCCGCGGGACGTACCGCATCGATCGCGCCGGCGCCCTGGCCGTAATAGACAGCCGTGCGTCCTAGATCGCCGCGTTGCTCCGCAGCGAGCAGTTGCGGCGCGATCTCATCTTTGCGCCCGCGCAGCTCCTGTTCGCGGCCGAGCCACTCCTCGGCGAACACGTTGCGCCAGACCCGGCCCGCGATGCCCTTCGGCCACGGCGCGATGCCGAGCATATCGAAGACCTCGGTGTAGACGGTGTCCTGGCCGTCGCTCTGGACGATGCGCTGCTTGTGCGCCTCGGCAACTTCGACTGCCTCCGGCGTCGCGAGAAACGCCGTGCCCAGTATGACGCCGTCCGCGCCGGCCGCGAGGACCGCCGCCAGCGCTCGCGCGCTCGCGATGCCGCCCGCTGCGAGCACCGGCAGATCGGGGTACGCGTCGAGCACCGACGCGAGCAGGGGCAGCAGGGTCATCGTGCCGGTGTGACCGCCGGCCTCGTTTCCCTGCGCGACGAGCACGTCCGCGCCCGCGTCGACTGCCAGGCGCGCGCCCTCGAGCGTCTGCACCTGACAGATCGCGAGCAGGCCGGCGTCCTTCACGCGCGCAAGATAGGGCAGGGGGTCGGTGAACGAGAAGACAACCGCTGGCGCTAGCCCGTCGATCGCCGCCTGGAACTGCTGCTCGAACGCGGGCAGGAACGGCGTGATGAAGCCGACGCCGAACGGCCGGTCCGTCTTCTTGCGCACGAGCGCGATCTGATCGCGGACCCAGTGCTCGCCCGCCGGCGGATTGACTCCGCCGAACGTGCCCAGCCCGCCCGCCGCCGAGACCGCAGCCGCCAGCGTCCCGCCGCTGTGCATCGCCATCGGCGCGGACATGATCGGGTACTCGATGCCGAGGAGCTGCGTGAAGCGCGTGCGCAGCATGGCGCGTCAGTCGACGCCGAGGATGAGCGTGCCTGTGGACGAGAGCGATCCGCCCGTGCCGTTGACGAGCGCGGTCTTCGCGTTCGGCACCTGCCGTTCGCCGCATTCTCCGCGGACCTGGCGCACCGCCTCGATGATGAGGAACATGCCGTACATGCCCGGATGCGTGTATGAGAGGCCACCACCGTTCGTGTTCATCGGGAAGTCGCCGCCGGGCGCCGTGCGCTGGTTCGAGAGGAACGGGCCGCCTTCGCCCTTCTTGCAGAAGCCCAGCTCCTCGATCGTGACGAGCGCCGTGTACGTGAACGAGTCGTACACCTCGACGACGTCGATGTCCTTGTGTGTCAGTCCCGCCATCTCGAACGCGCGCTTGCCGGAGTAGCGCGCCGGCGTCTGCGTGAGGTCGGGGTTGTTCAGCATGCTGCCGTGCGTCGTCGCCTCGCCCGAACCGAGCACCCA
>JBGQHA010000249.1:0-4523 GCA_041497735.1 Dehalococcoidia bacterium
CGATCGAGGAAGAGCACCGTGTTGGCGATCACTTCTGTTCGGTACCGGCGCTGCCCATCAGGACCGTCCCAGGAGCGTGTCTGCAGCCGGCCTTCGACATAGGCCCGGCGGCCCTTCTGCAGGAACTGGCTGCAGGTCTCGGCAAGCTTGTTCCACGTCACCACGCTGAACCACTCCGTCTCTTCCTTGCGCTCGCCGTCGGGTCCGGGGTAGTTGCGGCTGCAGGCGAGGCGAAACGTGGTCACGGCGTTGCCGTTCGCTGTGTAGCGCATCTCCGGGTCTGTGCCGACGTTACCGATGAGCAAGACTTTGTTCAGCCCCGCCATGACGAACTCCTTTCGGGCGCTCCGCGTTCCCTGCGCATGTTACTCGTCCAGCCGCACCAGCAGATGCCGGATGACCTCCTCTGAGATGAGCAGGCTCTGCTCCAGCTCCTTGGCCTTCGTAGGGTCCAGTTCCAAGTTCGTGAGCACGTAGTTCCCTTCCTGGTGCTTCTTCACGGGATAGGCGAGCTTCCTGCGTCCCCAGACGTTCACTTCCTGACAAACGCCGCCCTGGCTTTCGACGGGACGCCGGACCAGCCGCTCGACGGCGTCCGGCACCTCCTCATCGGTGACCTGGGGCGTAATGATGACCACTAGCTCGTAACGGTGCAATCCATCCTCCTGCGACCAACGCAAAACGACCCGGCTTCGACATTGTGTTGTCGGCAATGCCAGGGTCTGGAGCGTCCTGGTTTCCAGCTTCCCACAGTATAGGCTCGGTCTGAAGTGACCGCAACTGACCAGAAAGAAGCGGCGCTCAGCGACCTGACCCCGCTATAATCCATCAGTCGAGCTCGCTATCGCATGATGCTGCGCCTCAGCCCCCGCCCGCTCGCGCTCCTACCTTTGCTGCTGCTCACTGTCGGCCTCGCCGCCGCGCCGGGGCCCTCGCTGCGAGCACAGAGCGCCGACGAGATCAAGGTGCAGCCGGACGTGCGCGCGGCGGTCACGGCACAATCGACGACACAGGTGCTTGTCCAGCTGCGAAAGCCTTCGGCGCTTACAGCCGGCAAGCCCGATGTCGCGCGTGCGCGCCCGCAAGTCGCGGCCGAGCAAGCGCAGGTGCTCGCCGGCGTTGCGCCTGCGGACTTTCAGGTGATCTACCGGTACCAAACGCTGCCGGCGCTGGCGGGCCGTGTGAGCGAGAAGGGCCTCGCCGAGCTTTCCGCGAGCCCCGACGTTGAGCAGATTACGATCGATGGGACGGGGAAGGCCGCGCTCGCGCAGAGCGTACCGCTCATCCACGCCGACGAGGTGCAGGCGGCGGGCGTCACGGGCGCCGGCGTCACCGTCGCAGTGCTGGACAGCGGGATCGATACGAACAACGTCGATCTCGAAAACGACATCGCGTCGGAGCATTGCTATCTGTCTGGCGGAGGCTGCCCATCGGGTGCGCACCCGGCGGAAGACGACAACGGGCACGGCACCAACGTCGCCGGCATCATCACGAGCGATGGCATCGTGGCGCACAAGGGCGTCGCGCCGGATGCCAAGATCGCGGCCTACAAGATCCTCACCGCCGCGGGCATCGGCCAGTTTTCGGACTGGATAGCCGCGCTGGATGACATCATCACCAACCATCCCGAGGTGCGCGCCATCAACATGAGCCTGCAGAGCACCGCCTCCTGCCCCGGAGGGGCGCTGGCGGACGCCGTCACAACGCTGCGTACGGCGGGGGTGGCGACGTTCATCGCCGCCGGCAACAGCGGGACGAAGAATTCCCTCTATATTCCTGCATGCATCACCGATGGCATCTCTGTCGGTGCGACCTATGACGCCAACATCGGATCCGTGAGCGGCTGGAAGGTCACCTGTACGGATTCGACGACGAAGGCCGACCAGGTAGCGTGCTGGTCCAGCTCCGATAACACGCTCGACCTACTCGCGCCGGGCGCCCGCATCACATCGACAGGAAGGGGCGGGGGTCTGTCGAACTACATGGGCACGTCGCAGGCAACGCCCCATGCGGTCGGTGAGGCAGCGCTGCTCTGGCAGGCGCTCCCCAACCTGACGGTCGATGAGCTGGAGAACCGCATGAAGCTCACCGGCACCATGGTGACCGACGATCTGCACGACAGCAACGCTGCGACGAATCGCCAGACGCCACGGATCGACGCGCGCGTAGCGCTACTGACAGACGACAACGCCGACTACGACGGCGACGGCTGCCCGAACGGCAAGGAGTTCGGAGCGAACGAGCATGCCGGCGGCAGGCGCAACCCGCTCAACCCGTGGGACTACTTCAATCCGACGCACGATGGCGTGAATTCGGTCGATGACATCCTTGCCGTGGTCGCGCAGTACAACAAGAACCAATACCTGCCTTCGCCGCCGAACCCGCCGAACACGCCAAACCCCGCCTATACCCAAGACACGGACCGATCATATATCGGGCCCAACCTCTGGAACCTCGGCCCGCCGGACGGTCAACAGCGCGTCGATGACATTCTGATGGCGGTCGCGCAGTATAACCACAACTGCTCTTGACTGCTGCGTTCCGTACAATAGAGGCACAGTGTCCATCCTCCCCCGCCGCCCTTCGCTGTTCTTCCTCGCGCTGGCAGGCGCTGCCGCGCTGCTGGTGATCACCTTGGTGGCCGCACATCCTGATCGCACGGCAGCGGGAGCGGTCTCCTTCGAGAGCGGGACGCTGTTCAACCTCACGCCCCATCCGGCGCACGCGACCTCGCTCGCATTCGGGCCGGACGACCGCCTCTACGTCACGACGGAGACCTCGATTCGCGCGCTCACGTTGACCGCGGACGGCAAGCACGTCACGGACGGCGAGATGATCGACAGCGGCCTCGATAACGTACTCGGCATCGCCTTCGATCCGACCGCGCCGGCCTCGCCCGTCACGTTCTACGTCTCCCGCCAGGAGCCGACAGCGCCGGACGGCTACAAGGGCACGATCAGCAAGTACACCGCGCCGGACTGGAACCGGATGGATGTCATCACCGGCCTCCCGACATCCGAGCCGAACTTGAACCACATGACCAACGGCATCTCCTTCGATAGCGCGGGCACGCTATACATCGCGCAGGGCTCGGGCTCGAACTCGGGCATCCCTGTGCAGGGCTCGGACACCTACTGGCACGAGACGCCGCTCTCCGGGGCGATCCTGGTCGCCGACATCCACGCCGCCGGGTTCGACGGCGCCATTACGTACAACCCATCAGGGCCGCCCAACAGCGATAGCATCGACCAGACGGGCGGCGACGTGACCGTCTACGCACCGGGCCTGCGCAACCCGTACGACCTCGTCCTGCACAGCAACGGTCACATCTACGCAACAGACAACGGCCCGATGAGCGGGACGACATCGCTGAGCTGTTCGGTTGACGGCGGTAGCGTGGACCAGTCTGATGAGCTAGACCTCATCGAGCAAGGAAAGTACTACGGCTTCCCGAACCGGAACCGCGGCCGCACCGATCCGCGCCAGTGCATCTACCACGGCCCGCTGGAGGGCAACGGCGCCGACTTCACCGCGCCGATCCGGATCCTCCCCGCCCACTGCTCCTGCGACGGCATCGCGGAGTACACGAGCGACGCCTTCGGCGGCGTGATGCAGGGCGACCTGATCATGGCGGAGCTCAACGCCAACGCCGTCGGCCGCATCCAGCTCACGCCGGACGGCACGGGCGTGGCCTCTATAACGAGCCTGTCCACCAGTTTGCATAGCCCGCTCGACGTGACGGTCGGACCGACCGGCATCATTTACGTCGGAGAGTACAGCGGCAGTGACGTGGTGTATCTCGCGCCCGCCACCGGAACGCCGGCTAGCCCGACTGACACCGCAACGCCAGGCAGCCCGACTGACACCGCAACGCCGGGCAGCCCGACCGCCACGCGAACCCCGACACAGACGGGACCCCCAACGACTACGATCACGCCGGGCCCCTCGCCCACGCCGACCGCGACACCAACGCCGCGGCTTGTCGGGGACGTGAACTGCGACGGCGTCGTCGACGCCATCGATGCCGCGCTGGTGCTGCAGTTCTCGGCGGGGCTGATCCTGCCCCTGCCCTGCTTCGGTGACGCCGACGTGAACCTGGACGGCAACATCGATCCGATCGATGCGACGCTGATCCTTCAGTATGTGGCCGGCTTGCTGCCGGCCCTGCCCCCGCCCTGACATATGGACGCAGACGTAACAGATGGTATAATCGCGAGAAACGCGGGCGTGGAGGTCGCGCTCACACGCAGGAGAGCGAATGTTGGATAGCTGGCAGCCGCTTCTTGCCCTGGCGGGCGCCCTGCTGGTCGCGTACCTCGTGATTCTCTGGCTGGGGACGATCGTTTGGGTCTACCGCGATATCGGCCAGCGAACGCACGACGCCTGGACACAGTACATCTCACTGGCCCTGCCCGTCCTCTTCAATCTACCCGGCCTCATTCTGTACCTGATCTTGCGGCCGCGCGAGACGCTGGTCGAAGCGTACGAGCGCCGCCTGGAAGCCGAGGCGCTGATGAGCGACA
>JBGQHA010000250.1:0-4523 GCA_041497735.1 Dehalococcoidia bacterium
GCGTGCAGCTACCGGCTGCCTGCCATCTCGTGGGTTGGACCGGCTACCGAGGGCACCGACGCGCGCTCGATCATCTATCAGCCGGGGATCTATATGATGCGCCCCAACGGAACGAGCCTGCACCGCATCGCAGATGTCGGCGCGTTCGCCTGGGCGCCGCGAGGAAACGGCTTCGCGTACGCACCTTCGTGCGGCGATCGGCAGCAGCTTGTGCTCACCGACGGTGCGGAGTCGAACCGTACCGCGACCGCAACGCTAACGCATCCGGTTCAATCGATCTCGTGGTCACCAGACGGCAGCACACTGGCGATTACAGAGTACAACGGCACTGGAGCGCCGCGGGGTCTGCTCGAAGAGAACGACGTGCAGCTCTTAGCCGTGTTCGACATGGTCGGTGAAGATCCGTTTAGCCAGAGCTCGTTTGTTGGGTGGTCGCTTGACGGCAAGCAATACACTATCGGAACGAACGCCGGGCCGGTCATCGTCGACGCGGCGAGCAGCGCGCGCTCGCCGTTGCCGGACAGCTATGCCAGGGCGCTCTGGTCGCCGGTCGATGACCGCATCGCGTTCACGTACATGGCTACGCCCAGCGTGCCACCGTACAGCGCCTGGCTCGCCAGCGGCGTCGACGTCATGAACAGCGACGGAACGAACCGAACGACGATCCTCCCACTCGAGCGGCACGGCACAACCGGCGCGAGCGAGCCGATAGCGTGGTCACCGGACGGCAAGCAGCTCCTGGTCAAGCCGATGACAACCAACCACTTCTTAGTCGCGGACGCTACTGGCGCGGAGCCTCCGCTCGACTTAGGCCAGACGTTCAAGCTGGCGGACGGCGTCTGGTCTCCCGATGGCCGACTCCTCGCGCTGCTGCAAGACAACGCGCCGAACACCGAGGTTTACATCGAGCTTGTGACGCCTGCGGGAGAGCAGCGCAAAGTGATCTCCACTGGATCGCTGACGACTGGTCCGCGCTTCGCTCCTGACAGCTCGCGACTTACGTTCGTGAGCGGCGACGTGAGGTCGGGGAGTTTGTCGCTCTATGTCACGGACGTGAGCGTCGCCGGCGTTCCGACGCCGCTCGCGCAGGCGGACGGAAAGCTGCCGTCGCTGCCGGACGCCACGAACGACGGCTCGTTGACGCTTGGAGAGCTGGGCTGGTCAGCCGACGGGCAGTACATCGCGTTCGAGGCGTCGTATCCGACCGATGGCGATCCGTGCACGAGATCGTAGAGATTTCAGCGCACGAGGAGCGCCCCGCCAGCGGATCAGATTCCTCGCTGCGCTCGGAATGACGGTAGGGGCGCATAGCCATGCGCCCCTACGTGCGTCGCCTTCGGCGACAGGGCGGGTCTGAAGACCCGCCCCCTACACGGTCGTCGTTTTGCGTCCCTACGTTAGCTGACTTCGCGGAACTCGCCCTCGACGGTACCCTCTTCCGGCTTCTGCTCTTCGACCTCCGACGGCGCGCCCTCCGTGCCCGGCGCGCCCTGGCCGTACAATGCCGCGCCGATCTTCTGCATCGATTCGCTGAGCTCGGATGTCGCGCGCTGGACGGCGCTGCCGTCCTGCCCCGCGAGCGCGTCGCGGACGGCCTTCACCTTCGCTTCGACCTCGGTCTTCACGTCGGCGGGGACCTTGTCGCCCTGCTCGCGCAGCGTCTTCTCCGCTGTGTAGGCGAGCGAGTCGGCCTGGTTGCGCAGCTCGATCTCCTCGCGCCGCTTCTGGTCCTCAGCGGCGTGGAGATCGGCGTCCTTGCGCAGCTTCTCCACTTCGTCCTTCGAGAGGCCGGAGCCCGCGGTGATCGTGATCTTCTGTTCGCGGCCGGTGGCTTTGTCCTGCGCCGACACGTTGAGGATGCCGTTCGCGTCGATGTCGAACGTCACCTCGACCTGGGGCAGGCCGCGCGGCGCGGGCGGAATGCCATCGAGCATGAAGCGGCCGAGCGACTTGTTGTCGGCGCCCATAGCGCGCTCGCCCTGCAGGACGTGGATCTCGACGCTCGGCTGGTTGTCGGCGGCGGTCGAGAACGTCTGGCTCTTGCTCGTCGGGATCGTCGTGTTGCGCTGGATGATCGGCGTGGCGACGCCGCCGAGCGTCTCGATGCCGAGCGTGAGCGGCGTGACGTCGAGCAGGAGCACGTCGCGCACCTCGCCCTTGAGCACGCCGGCCTGGATCGCCGCGCCGATCGCGACGACCTCGTCCGGGTTGACGCCTTTGTGCGGCTCCTTGCCGGAGAATCCGCGCACAACCTCCTGCACCTTGGGCATGCGCGTCTGCCCGCCGACGAGGACGACCTCATCCACCTGCGCGGCTGTGACGCCGGCGTCATCGAGCGCTTGCTTGCACGGCGCGAGCGTGCCCTCGATCAGATCGCCGACGAGCTGCTCGAGCTTGGCGCGCGTGAGCGTGATCGCCATGTGCTTCGGGCCCTGGGCGTCGGCGGTGATGAACGGCAGGTTGACCTCCGTCTGCATCACGGTCGAGAGCTCGATCTTCGCCTTCTCGGCGGCCTCCTTCAGCCGCTGGAGCGCCATCTTGTCGTTCTTGAGATCGATGGCCTGCTCGCGCTTGAACTCGTCGACGAGGAAGTCGATCACGCGCTGGTCGAAGTCGTCGCCGCCGAGGTGCGTGTCGCCGCTCGTCGACTTCACCTGGAAGGTGCCTTCGCCCAGCTCGAGGATCGAGATGTCGAAGGTGCCGCCGCCGAGGTCGTACACGGCGATGAGCTCTTCGCTCTTCTTGTCGAGGCCATATGCGAGCGCCGCGGCGGTAGGCTCGTTAATGATGCGTAGCACTTCCAGGCCGGCGATAGCGCCGGCGTCCTTCGTCGCCTGGCGCTGGCTGTCGTTGAAGTAGGCCGGGACGGTGATGACGGCCTCGGTGACGGACTCGCCGAGGTAGGCCTCCGCGTCGGCCTTGAGCTTCTGCAGGATCATGGCTGAGACCTCGGGCGGCGAGTAGGTCTTACCGCCCATGGTCACCTGCGCGTCGCCGTTCGAGGCGCGGCTGATCTTGTAGGGCAGCAGCTTGGTATCGCGCTGCACCTCATCGTCCTCGAACTTGCGGCCCATGAGCCGCTTGATCGAGTAGACGGTGTTCTCGGAGTTGGTGACGGCCTGCCGTTTGGCGACGGTGCCGACGAGCCGCTCGCCGGTCTTGCTGACGGCGACGACGGACGGCGTAATGCGCCCGCCCTCGGAGTTGGGGATGACGACGGGCTCGCCGCCCTCCATCACCGCAACGCAGCTATTGGTTGTCCCGAGATCGATTCCTATTGCGCGTGGCATTTCGTGTTCCTCCGTATTCTACCGAGGGACAGACTTCAGCCTGTTTGGCTGGCGGGCTGAAGCCCGACCCGCGGCTTCTTCTGTTGTAGGGGCGACCTTCAGGTCGCCACAAGCGCTTGTTGCACGGGTCAAGCAGGTGGCGACTTAAAGGTCGCCCCTACGGACGCCTCGGCTGTAGCGTCGCCTGATACGCCGCGTATGCTTCCTTCTCTTCCTGTTCGAGAAGTTGCAGTCGCTCCATTGCGTCGGCGGCTAGCGCCATCGCCGGCGAAGGAATGTCCTGACCTGGTCCAACCGCATACGCCTTGAAGCCAATCCTTGTCTCCAATTGTTCCTTCCGCGCCTTAGCATTCATCCAGCGCTGAGCCGGACTGAGCGATGGTAACTCTGACTGTTTCATCTCGAATCCTTTCGTCTCAATTTCCGCGATGCCGCCAGGCTGAAGCCTGGCCTTCGGCTTGTGTTGGTTACGCCGACGTCTGATCGGCGGTGTTGTGCTCCTTCTCCTTCGGCGCGTCTTGGCGCAGGCGCAGCGTCGTGATGATGCTGCGGCGGAAGAGCGCCTCGTCATGCTCACGGCACATTTCGTCGAGCAGGTCCTCCAGCGCGCGCATGTCTTCGGCCGCCTCGCCGGAGACGAGCAGCTCGGCAGCCGCAGCGCCCTCGGCCGAGGCGCGCTCGCTCACCACGCGCTCGTAGTGCTGCTCAAGCGCCCGGCGCAGGACACGCGCTCGCGCGAGCTCCTTCGCGCTCGATGCCAGCCGTTCTGTCCATTCGTCTGTGTTGATCATCGCTAGTCTCTCTCCGCCAGGCTGAAGCCTGGCCTTCGGTTTTCCGGTTATCTAGGCCGACGCCCGTGGCGTCGAGGGCGGGCACCCTTCGACTTCGCTCAGGGCAGGCTCTGGCCCGCCCCTACAGGCCACGCTAGTCTCCTACATTGCGCCCTGCAGCCAGGGTGCGATCCTGTCCTTCCAGCACGCTCAGCAGCCCGCCGACGTTGTCGAACACGGCTGTCGCGCCCGCATGCGCCAGCTCCGCGTCCGACGCCATGCCTCCGCGTACGCCGAAGCCGGCCATGCCCGCCGCCCGCGACGCCTCGATGTCGCTGACGCTGTCGCCGACGTAGACGGAGCGCTCAGGCGCGACGCGCATCGCGTCGCAGCAGCGCAGCAGCCCCTCCGGCGACGGCTTCAGCCGCAGCACATCTCCTCGCCCGACGATCGTGTCGAACGC
>JBGQHA010000251.1:0-4512 GCA_041497735.1 Dehalococcoidia bacterium
GGAAGGCGATCAGTCAGCGGAGGGGAGCACCTTGGGCTGCATGAGCTCCATCGGCACGCCACAGCATTCGACCGAGCCGTCGCCGGGCTTGATGCAGAGCACCTCCGTGGCGCACTTCTCACACTGGAACCGCTTGCCTAGCTGATTGGCCACTGCCGTACCTCCCGGCTACTATTTGATCTGCATGGGCTGGCCGCAACAAGAGAGACCGCCGTCACCGGCCTTGGTCACGATCATCTCCGTGTTGCACTTCGTGCACTGGTATCGCTTGCCTACCTGGTTCGCCACGCTGCACTTCCTCGAAGGTTATGTCTGGATTGAAGTCTAGCCAACTCGCTTGGAAGGCGTCAAGGCGCGACCGTGAAGGCCACGTGCATGCCGGACGAGTAATGCGTCGGCACGTTGCAGATGAGCACATAGTTGCCCGGGGCGAGCTGCGCGGCAACCGTGTCCGTGGCACCGGCGGCGATGAAGTTGCCAGCAGAGCGTGCCACGACGGCGCTTCCGAGCTGGTTCTCGTCGACCTGCGAGCCGGTCAGCGGCAGCTTATCGGGCGCCAGGTCCGTCTGGATGACGCGGAAGTTGTGCGGACCAGCGCCGTCGTTCTTGACGTCGAACTCGACAGGGCCAGCAGGTGCCGACGACGCGTCTGGCTTCACTTGGAATGGAGAATCGTTCAGCGAGACCGCGACCTTCGTCGCGCCGGGAAGCGGTGTTGGCGTGGGGCCCGCGGTACCGCCGCCGGTCTGCGCACGGTCGCTACAGGTCGGACCCTGGTTAGGGGCGATGGTCGCCGGGTCGGACGGTGGAGCGAAGTTGCGCACGAGCGTGCCGTTTGCGTGGCCGGCCGCCTTCGTGTTCAGGAGCCCGCGCGCGACGATGAGATCGTTGCCCAGGTAGATCTCGGCGTTCTTGGAGTGCTCGGCCAGCTCAGAGTTGGCGGCCTGGCGCTTCACGTTGAGGGCGGTCATCGTGATCTTGTCACCGGCGCTGTGCGCGGATGCCGTCGTGCCGTTCACGCCGCGCTTCATCTCGAGCAGGTTGCCATCGTAGATCGCCGCTCGCCGGGCATGCTCCGCCTTCTTTGTGCCGCCTACGGCTCGTTGCACCTTGACGATCGCAGGCTCGATAGCGTTCACGGTAACGGTCTCGCCATCGATGGTGTACTGCTGGCCGACGGTGAGCTTCGCCGTGCCCGTGACATTGGCCGTCGTCCCATCTGTCGAGAGATCAGCCAGGAGCGTTTGGCCGGTCGGCGTGGCTTCCGTTGGTGGCGTAGCCTTGGCGTTGGCAGGCTGGATGACCGCGGCGCCTGCGCTGTGCGGGGCAGTCGTCGCGCCGCGCGCGATCTCGACGCGGGCCGGCTGGACGATATCAGTCACCCGGAACAGCTCGTCGTCCATGCGGATGATCAGGCCGGTCTCGATGCCGGTCGTACCGCTGATCGAGAGCGTGTTCTGCGCGGTGCCGATCGCGGTGGAGAGCGTCTGGCTGGTGTCGACGGGGCCTACCACCTGCAGCATCTCGTCGCCCACCGTGAACTGGTAGCCCGGCCGGAAGAACGTCGGCTTGCTCACGGATACATTCGTGTCGGCCGCCGTGGTATTCGCGTCGAGCTTGGCGCCGGTGTCGCCGTCATTGCTGATGGAGGTAACGTTCATCAGCTCGCTATCGATGCGGATGAGGGCGCCGGGCTGGATCCCTGACGGCCCGCTGGTCAAGATCGTCTTCGGCGTGCGCCCGATGACCTTCGCCAGCACGTGGCCTGTGGTGGAGATGCCGCGAGAGGTGCCGGTGACCTGCACCGTCTCGTCTGCGATCTGCAGCGTGTCGCCGGCGGCAAAGCCGGACGTGTCGCCGACGATGACCGCGGTGGCGTCCTGCGGCATCTTCTCCGTCAACGACTGCACGGTCTGCCCGTTCTTCATCACCGCCGTGCCGAGCGCATGGTCCACGGCCTTCGTTCCGTTCACGCCGCGCGCGACATCGAGCTGCTTCGGCAGCACGCGCATTCGTTCGCCGTCGATGCGGATGTACTGCCCAAGCGTGAAGGGCCCGGCGTTGCTGACGGTGAGTGTAGTGTCGGCAGCGCTGAGACCGCCGGCCATGTCGACGGTCGCGCCCTTGGTGGCGGTGGCGCCGGCGTCCGTCCTATCTGCCTGCGCCTGCGCGAGGTCCCAATGGCCTTCCGTGATCAGCACGACGAGCTGGCGGATCTGCTCATCGCTGAGCGTGCCGCCCTGCGACGCGCCCCACGTGGGCATCCTGGTGCCCGCGCGGCCGCAGGTGATGGTGTTCGTGACGAGCCGCACGCTGGTATCGAACAACGCCTGGCTGAACGTGCCGGTGTCATCGATGCCCTTGAACTCATTCGTATCGAGTGGCGGCGCGACCGCGAGCCGTCCTCCCTGTGCACCGCCTTGCCCGCGGTCGCCGTGGCAGAGCCGGCAGTTGAGCGTAAAGGTCTCCGCGCCGAACTCCGATGTCTTGTCGTCCTGGGTCGTCTTGGCAGCATCGGAGCGGAAGGGGTCCCAGATGGTGTAGGCACCGACGGAGATCAGCACGAGAAAGAGGACGACCACCATGGCATTGATCTGCTTGACGGTGTTCATCCCGCTTCCTTACATGCCCTTCTGTTATCGATCAGCTATACGCGGACGGCGCGGTCCGGGTTGTCCGGGCCGCCGTTGATGCGCTTGCCGGTATCGACGGTGAGATCGCCACTGCCACCGACGGAGATCGCCATCGTGTCCATGGAGCGCGGCGCCGGGCCGAAAACGCGGACGCCGGCGTCGGTGTAGGTGGAGCCGTGGCAGGGGCAGCGGAACCAACCGAGCTTGATCTGTCCGGTCGCCGGGTCGGGCCAGCTGAAGCTCGGACGCCAGGGAACCGTGCAGCCGAGGTGCGGGCAGCGCCACCACAGCGCGAGCAGACCGGGGCCGCCCTGCTCTGCCGTGAGGCTGACTAGCCAGAAACGCCCTGCTGCGATCTGCACCTTCTGGCCGGGCGAAGGGATCTGGCTCTTCGGCACGCTCACCTTGCCGCCGAAGCCGGCCACTTTCGACGGGTAAATGATGTCGAGGCCGCAGGCGCCCATGCCGGCGAGGATGGCGCCGATGCCGGTCCAGAAGCTGGCCTGGAGGACGCGCCGGCGCGAGACGACGGGCGTACCGGGCACGCGCTCCGCCACGACAACGGCAGCGGACGGGCCGTGCGGCGCGGATCCTGCGCCGGGCCGCGCCGGGCGTGCCTCGCCGGCGGCGCCCGGCGCCGATTCGCTTTCAGCGGACGCAGCCGCATCGCCGGCGGGTTGGTCTTGTTCCTGCTCTGTCACAACGTCTCGCTAGCTAACCTGTCGGTTTGGGCACGTCCCAGGGCAGCACGAGGTCCTGTCCCGCGCCGCGGAAGCCGGCGCCGATGATCGTCAGCACCCAGAAGACCGTCATGAAGCCGGTAAACAGCGCGATGATCGCGCTGCGCATGTCGTAGACCCAACCGATGCGTTTCAAGATGAGGATCATAAGCGTCGGCAGGCCGACCATGAGGAGTACCGGTATCAGGTCCTCGACGAGGAACGCCGGGAAGTTCAGGTTGAGGTCGTACCAATAGAGCTGTTGCGCCCAACCGGGAAGCCACGACGGGTTCGACCAGCGCATCCACTCCGGTCCGCTCGTGCCGTTGAAGGGCATGGGAATGTGCGTAAAGTCTTGCGGCCAGTTGAGCTGGCCGTCGTGCGGCCCACCGCCGCCGAGCTGGGCGCTCTCCGGTATCTTGATGTGCCACTGCCACCCCGTTTGGATCGACCGCACGTTGCGGAACGGCGCGAGCACCGTCGGCCATTGCCAGTCCTTGTCGCGGTGCTGGACGATGTTCGTGATGACAGTGACGTGGCGCCCCTGGTCGTAGAGCACGAGGCCGGCGGAGAAAACGGAGGCGAAGACAAGGGAGAAGAGCGTGATCTTCACGGCGTGCGGCGTGCCGAACCAGGCGCCCTGCCCCTCGTTCGAGCGATCGAGGTACGGGATCGCGGCGAGCAAGATCAGCGCGATCGTCGGCACGATCACGCCGGCGAGGGCCGGGTTCATGTGCAGGAGCATCTCCTGCAGGTTCATGAAGTACCACGGGGCCTTCGATGGGTTGGGCGTGACGTTCAGGTTCGCCCGATTCAGCAGTGGCGCGTTGAGCACCGCCGACAGCACGACGAAGGAGAATGTGACCACGACCGCGGAGATGAACTCGACGAAGACGAGATCGGGCCAGACCAGCAACTCTTCCTCGCGCTCGCGGCGCGGGCGGGTGGACGGCGGCGCCGCGGCTCGCTGGCGGGGCGCCGGCGTCGGGACGGGCTGCGCTTGTACGGCCATCGTTCGCTTACAGCGGGCGAGCCAGGCCGCCGTCGCGGCGGATGCGCCAGAAGTGGACGGCCATGAAGATGCCCGCTAACAGGGGTAACCCGATCACATGCAACGTATAGAACCGGAGGAGCGCGGAATCGCTCACCTCCAGTCCACC
>JBGQHA010000252.1:0-4511 GCA_041497735.1 Dehalococcoidia bacterium
AAGCAGCTCTTCAACCGCCGCGACCTCTCGGGCTGGCAGATGGCCGGGCCGGGCAGCTTCGTCGTGGAGGACGGCGCGCTGAAGACGCAGGGCGGCATGGGGCTGCTCTGGTACACGGGCGAGACGTTCGGCAACTGCGTGCTGCGCGTCGTGTATCGCGTCTCGCGCATCGAGGACAACTCCGGCGTCTTCATCCGCATCGCCGACCGGCCTCCCGATCCGTGGTTCGCCGTGCACCACGGCTACGAGGTGCAGATCTTCGTCCCGGCCGACGAGTACCATCGCACCGGTTGCATCTACTCGCTCAGCCGCGTGCTCGCCGACGCGCAGCGGCCGCCGGGCGAGTGGAACGAGATGGACATCGCCATGCGCGGCGAGCTGGTCGAGGTGACGCTGAACGGCACGCTCGTCACGGTCTTCGATCCGACCGGTCCCGTGCCCGACCAGCAGTTCCCCTACGAGCCCGAGCGCGGCCCGCGACCGGTCGAGGGCTACATCGGCCTGCAGAACCACGACGCCGAATCGACAGTATACTTTCGCGAAGTGAGCGTCGCGGCGCTGAGCTAGAGGAGGAGCCATGGGCGATTCCGGACTGAAGATCTCGCTGGCCGCCTGGTCGCTGCACAAGGCGTTTTTCGATAAACAGCTCGACCAGCTCGGCATGCTGGACACCTGCGCCGAGCTGGGCATCGGCGGGTTCGAGCTCGTGAACACGTTCTTCCCGTCGCCGCAGTACGCCTACCTGCGCCACATGAAGAAGCGCGCGGAGGCGGCGGGCATCGAGCTGCCGCTGATCATGTGCGACCTCGAGGGCGACCTGGGCCATCCGGAGCGCGACAAACGCATCCAGGCCGCGCACAACCACCGCAAGTGGATCGATATCGCTGCGGTGCTCGGCTGCCACGCCATCCGCGTAAACGCGCGCGGCGACGAGAGCGATCCCGCCGCGATGCGCGATCGCTGCGCCGAGGCATTACGGGCGCTGCTCGACTACGCGGCCGGCAGCGGCGTCAACGTGCTGATCGAGAACCACGGCGGCCTGTCGTCGGACCCGGAGTGGCTGTGTCGGCTGATGGAGCTCGTCGGCAGCCCGCAGCTCGGCACCCTACCCGACTTCGGCAACTTCCCGCCGGAGATCGACCGCTACGACGGCGTGCAGAAGCTGATGCGCCACGCCAAGGCCGTGAGCGCCAAGTGCTACGACTTCGGCGCGGACGGCAACGAGACGAAGATCGACTTCGCGCGCATGATCGGCATCGTGAAGGGTGCCGGCTACCGCGGCTACGTCGGCATCGAGTTCGAGGGCGAGCGGCTGTCAGAGCGCGAGGGCATCGTCGCATGCAAGACGCTGCTGGAGAGGCTGATCGCATGACCCCTTCGACAGGCTCAGGACAAGCTCTCAAGTGCGTCATCGTCGGCGCGGGGTTCGCCGCGCGCATCGTGCAGCTGCCGGGCTATGTCGCGGCGAGGCAGCCCGTCGCGGCGATCTGCGACCTCGATACCGCCCGCGCGCAAGTGCTCGCCGACCAGTTCCACATCCCGAAGGTCTACGGCGAATGGCGCGAGATGCTGGACGCCGAAAAGCCGGATCTCGTGAGCGTCTGCCTGCCAAACGCGCTGCACAAGGACGTCACCATCGCCGCGCTGGAGGCCGGCGCGCACGTGCTCTGCGAGAAGCCCCTCGCGACGAGCGTGGCGGAAGCGCACGAGATGTTCGACGCCGCGCGCAAGGCCGGCCGCGTGCTCATGGCCGCGCAGCACCTGCGCTACGAGGCGCCCGTGCGCGCGATCAAGCGCGTGATCGAGAGCGGCGCGCTCGGCGAGATCTACCACGTCGAGGTCGATGCGCTGCGCCGGCTCGGCATCCCGACGTGGGGCGCGTTCCACCAGAAGTCGGCCTCGGTCGGCGGCGCGCTGTTCGACATCGGCGTACACGTGCTCGACCAGGCGATATGGCTGATTGGCAACCCGAAGCCGCTGAGCGTTTCGGCGATGGTGCAGCGGCGCTTCGGCCACCGCCCCGAGATCGCGAAGATCCTCGGCAACACGTGGGACCCGGAGAAGTTCGATGTCGAGGACTTTGCCGTCGCGCTCGTCCGCTTCGAGAACGACGCGTCGCTGGTGCTGCGCGCGTCGTGGGCGGCGCACATCGAGAAGAACTACTTCGGCATCCAGATTCTGGGCACGGAAGGCGGCGCGACGACGAACCCGCCCGCGCTCTACCACACGCGCGGTGGCGTCCTCGCGGACGAGACGTTCGCGAACCTGCAGCCGCGCAACACGTACGAAATGCAGATGCGCGGCTTCCTCTCCGCCCTCCGCGGCGAACGCGAGCTGCTGGTGAAGGAAGAGGAGACGATGAACGTGCAGCGCATCCTCAGCGCCGCCTACCCTCGTCAGAAGAAGGGCGCGAGGTGGCGGCGGAGGCGTAATCAGACAACGCGAGAGGTGCCATGACGGTATCGAAAGAGACTGGCGACGTACTAAAGAGACTCGCCGAGTCCATGCTCATCGAAGAAGCGGCCTCCCTCGGAGAACTCTCGCTGACCGCAGGATTCAAACAAGGCAGAATTCCGAACAGGCTTCGAGAAGCGGCTGGCGGCGAAGAGGCCATATTGATGGCTGGCGATGACCTTCGTCTATATCAAGAGGTCGTAGCACGCCTCGCTGCTGAAAAGGAATTGGAACACATCACGCCTAAGGACGTTGATACTGAGCTTTGGGACTTCGTTTGCGACCTCTTCGTAAACAAGAAGGAATATCAATCTTCGGATGCCCTATCAGACGCAATCCGCAACTTCCTCAAGAAGGTCGTCAAGCCTTGGCAGGACTATGAGGTAATGGCGGTCATCGAGAACCTCAAGCTAAAGGTGCAAGAGTTGCCGGTTGTCGGGGTGCGCATCACGAGGCTCACCAAGGAAAAGGCTGATGACTGGGGACTCGCCGACGCACCAGCGTTCAAGGACAACTTTCCTGATGTCATCGATAAGCACGTCGCAGTCGCCGAAGAAAGAGCTGGAAGCAGCAACCGTGCCGCAGAGCGCGCCGTCAACAAGATCGACGACGCCCTGGATGCATTGCGTACTGCCGTCGCCGGATCCATTCTGGTCGCCAGAATCGACGAGCAATTGCTGTTTGCACGGGGAACATTTTTGGCGGTAAGGGACATGCGGACGAAGCGGGTCGTATCGCTGCAGTGGCACCGCCCTTTCCGGCCGGTGGAGTTCGAAATTGGTTCGGAGACACTCGATCCGGCAACGCAATATCTCTCGTCAATAAACGCCCTAATCGAGAGCGGTACACCCGTCAAGCTTGTCAACCTCTTCTACCGGGCCATGCATTGGATTGGCCGAAGCCTGACTAGGGAGAGTCTTGATGACAAGATCGTCGATCTCTGTACAGCAATGGAGACGCTCTTGTGCACTCGATCAGACCGCCTAAAGGGCGAGGCGATCGCCATTCGCTACATGCTGCTGTCCACAGCCACTGAAGGTGGCTTCACGAATCCTTTCGAATTGCTACGGCTTTAAGCCCTGCGTTCCAAGATAATTCATGGGTCGGACATTCGCGTCTGCAGCCGCCGCGACTACGATCATCTGCGGTGGATAGCCACCACAGTGCTTCGGCAGTACGCGACATTCGTTCGGGACACCGGCGTACGTTCCTACGGCAAGTTCATTGCAGCCCTTGAGACGCACGATGACCTGGCAAACACAATCTGCTGGTTGGTATCCAGAGGGGTTCGTCCTGACAGCCCGCTAATAGCGAGCGCACTGGCAGGCCTGAAGAGGATTCACGGCCGCTACACCCGCCACGTTCCCTTCGCAACCGCAGGCACGAAGGTCTCCAGCTCCGGCGCGGGGAACGCGATCGTGCGCCCCTGCTCCGCCGAGATGTAGCAGGCCATGAGCACTTCGGTGACGGCGAGGCCGTCCGCCCAGGTCTCGTCCGGTGCGCGGCCGGCGAGGAAGGCGCGCACCATGTGCCGGTTCTCGGCGACGTAGCCGTAGCTCGCCGGCTCGTCGGGCACGACGGGCATTAGCCCTTGCTCGGCGTTCTGCTTCTCGACAAGGTCCTCGCCCTCGGAGCCGGTCACACGCCGGCTCAGGAAGACGGAGAGCTCGCTGGCGAGGGTATCGACCTGCATGGAGTACTCCGGGCCGAGCAGCTCCATGCGCAGGCGCAGCCCCGGCCCGACGAACGCCCACGACGTCGTCGCCTCGACGAGCGCGGTCAGCCCCTCGGGCGTGCGCAGGCGCACCGTCGCGCGCGAGAAGTCCTCCGCGGGAGCGCGCGCATAGTCGACCGCGCCGCCCGACATGTCGCGCAGGATCTCGGCGTACTCTGGCCGCGTCCACTTCAGCGACGCGATCTGCGCGTTCACATCGACGACGCTGAGCGCATCGCGTTGCTCCTCCGGCGCGGTGAGGAGATGGCGGCCCGCTTCGTAGCTGTGGCAGAGCATGTCGTTGAGCACGCCGCCGCCCTGCCGCGCGCCCGTCCAGAACCAG
>JBGQHA010000253.1:0-4497 GCA_041497735.1 Dehalococcoidia bacterium
GAGCTGCGGGCGGAGCCGTAGGACCAGGGAACCGCCGTCATTCTGAACCGCAAAGGCGCCGATAGGCGCGCGCGCGACGAATCTGTTCGCTACTGCCGCCTTTCGCCGCACTAACTGTAAGCGCTGGGACTAACGCGGTAACGCCTCCCGCAACGAGACGAGATTCTTCGCTTCGCTCAGAATGACAGGGCCGGGCACGTGACAAGCCGTCGCCAGCTCGAGAACTAGCACTGCAAGATTCTTCGCTGTCGTCCGACGGTGCCGGACTAGCCGCTCAGAATGACAGACCGAGTGGAAGGACGTAGGTCGCGCGTTAGGCCCGCATCGTCTCTGGATCGATACGGTTCTCGCGGCACCACGCGGCGTAGGAGAGCCGCAAGACGAACCGCGCACCTAGACGCCGAGAGCGCTGGCGGCAGCTTGACAATGTCACAGTTTCTTCGGCGGGGCAGATTCGCCCTTCATCGTCGGCCGTCACACTTTCGAAATCACTGCGACGGCCACTCCGCGTATGCTGATGAATGGGCGTATATCCGACACGCCGACTTGAGACCAGCACGGATGGAGGATCGGGGAAATGAATAGAACACGAACGATCTGGATCGCCGCGGCCGCGGGCGTCGTCGCCGCAGTCATCGGCGTGGCCGTTGTGATGGCGCAGACGCCGAGCTCGACGCCGAACACGCCGTCCGCCAGCGACGCGACGCCGGGCGGCACGTTCAAGAGCAACGAAGACGCGACTCACGAAGCGAACGAGCCGGCGGACCGCGAGGCCGCAGAGGACTCGGGCCAGGGCTTCCGCGGCCACGGCCATGGCGGCGGGTCGAACGAGGACGCCACGCACGAGGCGAACGAGCCGGCTGACCGCGAGGCGCAGGAAAACGCAGGGCAAACGCCGGGCACCTCGCCAACGCCGAGCGCCAGCGGCACAACGATGTAGCCGCCGCGAGGATCCAATACAACGTAGGGGCGTCCCAATGGACGCCCCTACGGCGTTTCGTTTGGGGAGCGCGCGTTAGGCCCGCATCGTCTCCGGATCGATGCCGTTATCGCGGCACCAAACGGCGTAGGCGATCGGCGACACTTCTGACGGCTTGATCTCGCTGCGGCCGCCCCAGAAGACGTTCGTGTAGCTCACCGGCATCCCGATCGACGCGAGGTGCGCGTCGATGGCAGTTTTGTGTTCGAGCAAGAGCGCCTTGTCGGTGCCGTGCGCGACGCCCATGATGTTGACGTTGTTGAACTCCGTGCCGCCCTCGCGCCAGTAGCAGTGCGTGAGGATGTGGTGCCGGCCGACCTCCCTGCCCGCCTCGATCTCGCGGCCCGCGGGAACGGCCCAGTGGTAGAGCGCGTTGTATCGCGTCACGGTGCCGCCCGCGACCGGCTTCACGTGCTCCAGGAATGTGGAGAAGCGGCCGATGAGCTTGCGATGCTCGAACGTCTCGGCGATGTGGAAGAACTCATCGAGCGAGACGCCGGCCTCTTGCGCGCGCGGACGCCAGAGATCGGGAGCGATCTCTTCGGGCGCGAACTCACGCTTGAGCGCAGTGAGCACGCGCCATTCGAGATCGGAGAGCTGCGTGACCGAGACATCCGTGACGTCGGCGAGCCCGTCGGACTTGCTACCGGGCTCCATGCCGCGCCGGCGTGTATGGCCAACGCCCAGCGCGAAGAGCTTCTTCGCAGGCATCAGGCGGTAGCGCTCCGCGCCGATCTGCTGCGCAAGGTAGTCGCAGTGCTTCTCGATGGCGTAGCCCTGCGGGACTTTCACTGTGGTCCAGAGCTTGTATGCTGAGCCTGGCGTCACGGCGTCCGTCGTGCGGATGACGGCATGGCCGGAGAAGGGGTCCTGCTGGAACAGGTAATCGAAGCCGGACTGCAGGCGCTCCTGCGGCACCTGCCACGCGACGAGCGCTCCCGGCGCAAGGTTCGTCGAGAGCAACGTCTGGCGTACGCGCCGGATCGTGCCGGCGCGCAGCATCGCGCGCACGCGCTCGATCACGACCGGCTCATCGATGCCGGAGCGGCGGGCGATCTCGCCAAGCGGATCGCGCTGGAAGCCTGAGAGCTGGTCTTCGGAGACGGCGAGGATGGCGGCGTTGACCGGCTCGTCGAAGTGTACGGGTACAGTTTCGGTGGTCATGAGAAACTCGTGGGACAGGCGTCAGCCTGTCGCGTCAGCCTGAAGGCTGACCTGTGGAGGTCTTCACGCATAGCGCTCCTCTTTCCATGGGTCGCCGCGAATGTGGTAGCCGTACATCTCCCAGAAGCCGGGCTTCTCGTCAGCCATGAAGAGCAGCCCGCGCACCCACTTCGCGCTCTTCCAGAAGTAGAGATGCGGGACGACGAGACGCAGCGGGCCGCCATGATCGCGCTCGAGTGGCTTGCCGTTGTGCGTGTGCGCGAAGAAGACATCGTCACGCATGAGGTCATCGAGCGGGACGTTCGTCGTGTAGCCGCCGTACGAGTGCACCATGACGTGCCTCGCCTCGGGCTTCGGGCCGGCCAGCGCCGCGACATCGCGGAAGCGGACGCCCTGCCAGTCGTTGTCGAGCTTGCTCCAGCCGGTGACGCAGTGGATGTCGTTGTGGAGAGAGGCCTGCGGGAGGGCGTTGAGCTCCTCCCACGAGAGCGAGACCTCGCGCTCGACGAGGCCCGCGATGGCGAACCGCCACTCTTTCAGATCGATACGGGGCGCGGCGCCGTAGGTGAGAACGGGCCAGCCTTCGGTGACACGCTGGTTGGGCGGCACGCGATCGCCGTATCGATCCGTTTCAGCGCGGCGCAGTAGGTTCAGGGGGCTCCTCTCGCGAGCGCGGGGTGCGCTCCGCAATCATGATACGGAGCGCCGCGAGAGGCGGGCAAGCAGATTTGCCTGGCTATGCTCAGAACCGTGGCTTGACACGCCGCGCAGTATTCTGTACCGTGACGGCGCTGGTAGGCTGGAACGCCCACGGACAGCGTTCGACGCCATGGGCGCGCGCAGGATGAGCGCGCGGTGGACAGATGTCTTCCCTCATACGCGGTGCTCTGCCGCGACCGGTGGCCTGGAAGGCATCCTCAAGCTCTTGGGGCTGAACAGGAAGCATGCCCGAACACAGCCTTCCCAATGTCTTCCACGCGGGATCGCGGCGGATCCTCATCTTCATTGCCGTGGCGATCGCCGCGGCGATCGGCATCGTGACGAGCTCGGTACTCGCCGACGTCCACACCGACAAGCCGGACTATCCGCCCGGCAGCACGGTCTTCATCAGCGGCGACGGGATGGAGCCGTTGGAGACGGTGCAGATCGAGGTCTACCGACCCGACGGATCGCTCGGGCACATCGCCAACGTCGTCGCGGACGCGAACGGCAACTTCGCGGACGAGTACGTGCTGCCGGACGGCGACCAGACGCAGGTGGGAACGTACGTCATCCACGCGACAGGTCTGCACTCTGGTAGGGTCTTTGAGTTCACCTTCACCGACGCGTCCGGACTCACCGTCAACGTCATCGCCGCGCCGAGTGGGGCCAACTTCACGCTCACGTTCGAAGGGTGGTCGAACGGGAGCTGCGGCGGATCCGTAAAGGACGCCGCGGCCACAGCCGCGATCGGCTCGGCCGCGACCGTTTCGATTCCCGCGAACAGTTCCGGCAGTATCAAGCTCACCGCACCGACCGCGTCGAACGAGGGCTGGTCGTTCTCGAACTGGACGATGTCGGGAGGGACGCCCGCGCCGACCATCGGCAGTATCAACGTCGCCTGCGCCGCCAATGATGGCGTCCTGTACACAGCACACTTCAGCTCTCCAACGCAGACCCGCACGTTTACGCCCACGGCGACGAACACCTTCACGGCGACAGCCACGAATACGTTCACACCCACGCCAACAGACACGTTCACGGCGACAGCCACGAATACGTTCACACCCACGCCAACAGACACGTTCACCCCGACAGCGACCGATACGTTCACGCCAACGCCAACAGACACGTTCACCCCGACAGCGACCGACACGTTCACGCCGACGGCAACCGATACCTTCACACCGACAGCGACGGACACCTTCACGGCGACAGCCACGAATACGTTCACACCGACGGCGACCGATACGTTCACGCCGACGCCGACCGATACGTTCACGCCGACAGCGACGGACACCTTCACGCCGACGCCGACCGATACGTTCACGCCAACCCCAACTGACACCTTCACGCCGACAGCGACCGACACCTTCACGCCTACGGCGACGGACACCTTCACCCCGACGGCGACCGATACGTTTACGCCCACGCCAACAGACACGTTCACACCGACGGCGACCGATACGTTCACGCCGACAGCAACCGATACGTTCACGCCGACAGCGACGGACACCTTCACGCCTACGGCGACGGACACCTTCACCCCGACGGCAACCGATACGTTCACGCCGACGGCGACCGATACCTTTACGCCAACAGCGACCGACACGTTTACGCCCACGGCGGGAGGGCCCGTAATCACGCTGCTTGGC
>JBGQHA010000254.1:0-4481 GCA_041497735.1 Dehalococcoidia bacterium
CCGCTCGATGTCTCGGCAACGCTCGTGCCGAGCCCGGGCTTCGACCCCGGCGAGCTCGAGGCTGAAGCGCAACAGGCCCTGGCGGCGTTTCTTCATCCGCTCACGGGAGGCCCCGACGGGCGCGGTTGGGATCTTGGCCGAGGTGTGTATCTCTCCGACGTCGCCGCAGTCCTTGGCCGGGTCGCCGGGCTCGCGTCCATCATGGATTTGACGCTGCTCGTGAATGGCACGCCGCAGGGCGACCACGTGTCTGTAGGACAACAGCAGATCGTCGTCGCCGGATTGTTGCAGTTCAAGATGGTTGTGGTCTGAGACAAGAGTCGCGCAAAGAGGACGCATGCCGCTGCTGCTCCCAAATCTCGATGATCGCCGCTGGTCGGACCTGGTAGAAGAAAGCCGCGCCCTGATTCCCGCCTATGGCGGCGAGTGGACCGATCACAACGTTCACGATCCCGGAATTACGCTGGTCGAGCTCTTCTCCTGGATCGCGGAGATGGACCTATTCCAGCTCAATCAGGTGCCAGATGCTCACAAGCGCAAGTTCCTGGCGCTGGTGGGGGTTTCGCCGAGGCCGCCGCGGCCAGCCAGGGCGATCGTCAAGTTCGGTGTGAATGCTAATAATGTTCCCTTGACGCTTCCGGCGGGGACGGAGTGCGTCGCAAACTCCGGCGCCTCGCTCGTGTTTCAAACCGTCGAGCCAGTGATGGTTCTGCCGGGAGACCTCGTAGCGATCCAGACAGCCTCTGCCGGGGTATTTCGTGACCTGACAGCGCCGTGGCGACGGGGTGAAGCCGTCAACATTTTCGGCGCCGACCCTCAGCCGGGGGCTGCAGTCTACTTCGGCTTCACTCAGCCATTGCCTTCTGACAAGGAGGCCAGCCTTCAGTTCACTTTTTCGGGAAGCCAAGCCACATGGCAGGAACGCGAGCGCATTCTTTGTGAACTCGAGGCTCGCAAAAAAGATTGCACGGACCGCAGGCCCGAGAATCCGTGCTGCAGGAAACCTAAAGCCGCTTCAGCCGCACCTGCACCGCTCGATCTTCCTCCCAATCCCGCGGTTCGCACTGTATGGGAATTCTTTGCCGAAGACGGCATCAGCGGCCAATGGCTTCCCCTCGATCCAACGAAGGGTGAAATCACGGACGACACGCGCGCTTTCACGCTAAACGGTTCCATTCGCATGTGCGTCCCGGCACCCATGCGCGCGGGCATCGTCGGCGGCGTCAAGGCGAAACTGTACTACGTTCGCTGCAGGATCGACGCCGGCCAGTATGACGCCGCGCCGTTGATGCAGGATGTCGCGTTCAATGCAGCGCGCGTCGAACAAAAAGTTGCCGCCGATTCCCGGATGCGTATTGCTCCCGGCGCCGTGGTCACCGGAACCGCTCCAAAGCCCGGCGACTCCGTGACTTTTCGGATCAAGCTTGACGCGCAGGCGCGCATCAGCGAGCTTGATTTCGGCGGCGGTGCCCCCGGTGACCCGAGTTTCTTCGTCCTCGCGTACCAACCTGCGGGGCCAGCCGAGGGTTTGCTGCACGTCGAGGCAGCCTACCTCGGTTCGACCAACGCGCTTCCACTGCAGACATTCACTCTCCCGGCCGGGCTGGCTCTCGCGCGAGATTTCGCCCTTTTCACGCTGTTAGACGCCGGCTGGACAGCCTGGGCAAGACGCGATGATTTCGATGCCAGCACGGCCGGCGCAACGGACGTAGTTCTCGATACGACTTTCGGAGCGGTATCGTTCGGCGATGGCGAACACGGTCTTGTCGCCTCGCAGGCCAGCCTCGTTTTCGCGCTTTACTCCTCCACCGCCGCAGACGCCGGAAACGTTGCGGCTCACACGATCGCATCTCTGCATTGCTCGCCTCACAACCGCGCCCTCTTCAAAGATCAATGGGATTCCGTCCGCGCGCAGGTCACTCTGGTGGATAACTCGCTTGCTACGCGCGGAGGCGCTCCGGCCGAGACCGTCGACCAGGCGGCCTGGCGCGCCATTCAGTCGCTTGAAAGCACCGATCGCGCCGTCACTCTCGCTGAGTACGAAAAGCTGGCACTGGCGACTCCGGGCGCTCACGTTGCTCGCGCCACCGCACTGGCTAATTTCCACGATCATTTTCCCTGTTTCAAAGCGCCTGGCGTTATCACCGTCGTCCTGGTCCCATTTCTCCCGCTTGGACGCCCTTCGCCGAGCCGGGCCTTGTTGAATTCCGTTTTCGCCTACCTCAACCGGCGAAGGGTAATCGGCACGCGGGTCAACATGACAGCGCCCCAATACGTTGAAGTGGGGGTTCAGGCGAAGGTGCAGGCCGCTCGAGGCACCGACAAGGCGGCGCTTCAAACTCGGATCGTCAATCGGTTGAATCAGTATCTCGATCCGCTCACCGGCGGCGAAGCCGGGATCGGCTGGCCGCTCGGCCGCTGGGTCTTTCGCTCGGAGATCTTAAGTGTTATCGCCGAAGTGGATGGCGTCGACCACGTCACGAACCTGTCGTTCGTCGTGGACGGCTGTCCCGCACCGTGTTCCGACGTTTGCTTGCCGCGCACCGGCCTTGTGGCCGGAGGAAAGCACACGATCGAGGTGAGCAGAATCGTATGAGCGCTCAAAAACAAGCCGGCGCGCATCCTCCCGTCGAGATCGATCGCTTCACATTCTGGAACGGCCAGACCCTCCGTTCCAACGACTTGAACCGCATCGTGCGAGTCTCCGAAGAACTTCAATGGTGGCACAACCGCGCGCTTCACAACGCCTACGGCATTCGCTCGGGACTTGACGCAACGCCCGAGCCGAATGCAAAGAGCAAGAAGCCCCTGAGCGGTATACACGTCGTGGCAGGAATCGCCTACGACTCCTTCGGCCGCATGCTCTTCCACCAACAGGACGAATTGGTGGCTGTGCCGGAAACTCTGCCTTCGCGGGTCTCATCTTTACTGCTGCTTCTCCGCTATCCGCAGGCGCCCGAGGTGCCTTGTGGTTGTGCGGTTGCACCTCCCTGCTGCCTTGGTCACACTCCTCACGGCGCGGGCTGGGCGGAATTTGCCTGGAGGGACGCCGCCAGTGTGCGTCCCGGCGACGGAGTTCCGCTCGCACGCGTGAAGTATCTTGCAACTGGCAAGAGCGTCCGCGCACAATTTGACTCCACGTTCCGCCAGCCGCGCGTGCGCGCCTACCAGCGGCCTCATCTGATTACCGACAAGACCGTGCCGGGCAGCACGTCGTGGACGAAGGGGCCCAACGTTCTGCAGATCATCCCTACGAACGTGCGGCAATTGTTCTGGCAGCCTGTGGACGTTGTGGTGGACACCTCGGCCGCCGGCTTTTCCGACACGCCTTGCTACTTCGCGTCAATCTCCGGCCCGCTGGTTGACGCTTCGCGACAACTCTACCTGCCCGCGGCCTTTCCGCACATCGTCAGGGAGTTCCGCGACCGCTTCACGTTTCGATTCTGGATACCGTCGCTCGAAGACGAACTTCTCGAGCGCGCGTCGGCAACCGCCTCGGCTCAGACCCCTGCGGGCTGGGTGGTCGGTTTCCCCAGGTTCGTCGCGTTTGCAAGAAGGCAGCAGTTGTGTGTGACGTGGCTGGGCTGCGAGATGGCGCAGGAGACTTCGCCGCAAGACTTCGCGAGGCTGGCGGGATTGCCTTGCGGTTGCGGCTCCATCTGGGCACGGCAGAAATGAGGAGAGCGTAGATGGCTATTCTTGGCGACATCCAATTCCTCGAGCGCATTCAGTTCTTCAATGGCCAGCGTTTGCTGGCCAACGATCTGCAATCGCTCGAATCGTTCGAGCGCGAAATGCGCTGGCTTCACAATCAAAGCTTGCACCAGCCGGGCATTGGCAGCGGCTTTGCCGTCACGGGAAAGAAAGGCGACCGCCAGGTCACCATCAGCCCGGGCTACGCGATCGATGCGCTCGGCCGCGAAATCATTCTCACTTTGCCCGACACCGAACAGGTTCCTCCTGTCGCGGACAATGGCGCGGGCCAACCGGCTCTTTACGATCTTCTTGTCTCCTACCCGCCCGACGCGAACCTGACCCCGAGCGAAACTCGCGACGGGGTTTGCGCGCCCCGGGGGACGGTTCGCGTCCACGAAGAACCGGTCTTCTGCTGGGCGCGCCTGAGCGACGACGGCAAACAACCGGCTGACTCGCGGCTGAAGGATCTCGTGCAGCAGCAGTTGATGATCGTCCTCGCGCAGGTGGCCATCCAGAACTGTCAGCTCAAAGACGACGTGAACGTCGCTATCCGCCGCAATGCGCGCCCACCCAAACAGCCCCGCATTGCCTGTGGCGCGATGAGCGTAACGTCGAAAGATTTCCACAGCGTGAATTTCTCGAGCGATGCCAGCTCGGGTGGCGCCGCGACCTCCACCCCCGTCGTTTCGCGCCGCGTGACAATAGATACCTCGAGCGGGCGCTTTTCTTCGACGCCCTCTTACTTTGCGCGCATCCGCGCCGCGGACGATCGCATTATCTCCGAG
>JBGQHA010000255.1:0-4449 GCA_041497735.1 Dehalococcoidia bacterium
CCGGCGGCATTGGCAACGCGTTCTGCCGCGGGCTCGCGAACGAGGGCGCACGCGTCGTTGTCGCTGACATGGACGAGGCGGGCGCGCAGGCGCTCGCGGCAGAGCTGGGCGGCGATGCGCTGGCGTTCAAGCTCGATGTGACGAGCGTTGAGTCGACGCAGGCGGTCGCCCGCGCCGCGCTCGAGCGCTTCGGTCGCATCGATATCCTGGTGAACGCCGCCGCGATCTACGTCACGCTGGAACGCAAGCCGTTCGATGAGATCGACTTGGCGGAGTGGAACCGCATCTTCGCTGTCGATCTGACGGGAAGTGCGCTCTGCGCCCGCGCCGTCCTGCCCGCGATGAAGGAGCAGGGAGCGGGCGTCATCGTCAACATGGGTTCGGTGAACACGCATCTCGTGCCGGAGGGGCGCACGCACTACAACGCGGCCAAGTCGGCCGTCGAGACGCTCACGCGCACCCTCGCGCGCGAGCTGGGGCCGCACGGCATTCGCGTGAACGCACTCGCGCCGGGGCTGGTGCGCACAGGTCGCGCGCACCTGGTGCCGGAAGAGCGCTACCAGAAGACGGCGCAGGAGCGCGCGCTCCGGCGCGAGATGACGCCCGATGATCTCATCGGCCCGCTCGTGTTTCTCTGTTCGGACGATGCGCGCATGGTCACCGGCCACGTCCTCGTCGTCGATGGCGGGCAGATCTTTGTCTAAACCTTGTCATTCTGAGCGGCAAGGTCGGCGATAGCCGGCCGTTAGCGAAGAACCTCACGTGCATGGGAGAATTTGACTAGCCCTCTGGCGATAGCGTCCAAGGGGGACGCCCGCAGCTACGCTTCGATGCGCTTGCCGTTGCGCTCGAAGATCAGAGACGCGATCGTCCCGTAGAACGCCATGTCGATGACCGCGTTCCACGCTTGCGACACGATCACTTCCGCGAAGCCGGCCGATCGCAATCCCGAAGCGTCGTAGGGTAGGGGAAGCCGGTCCATCAGGACGTGACTGCCCACGAGCGCTGTCGCCAGCGCCGCTGGTGGCAGCACTTCGCGCGCGCGCGGCGTTCGTCCACGCAGCAGCGCCAGCCCGGCGACTGCAAGGCCGACGCCCGCCCCGACGAGCGCCGGGAACACCGGCTTGTGCGTGATCACCTCGTGGTGGAGCGAGAGCACGTCGCCCTGCGTGACGTAGCCAAGCAGGAAGTCCACATCGGGTAGGCTCGCCGTCATGATGGCGACGCCGAGCGCGGCTGGCTGCCGGACGCCCGCGGCGCGAGCCAGCGTGTAGCCGACGATGCTATGTCCGAGGGGCGTTGCCATCAGGGCTTGCTCCCGGTGTCCACCGTCTTCTGGCTGGCGGAAACCAGCCCCTCGCCGTCCCAGCGGTAGGTCGTGCGCAGGAGCTGGCTGGGGCAGCACATCGGGTCGGTCGCCGTATACTGCGGCGTATCGACCTGAAGCTGGCCCTGCGCCGTGAGACGGTACGAGAGCGACTGGGCGCTGGTCAGGCGCAGGAACTCCATCAGCCCGTCTTGCCCGTAGCCGATCACGAGCAGCGCAATATCGCCGCCTTCGCCTCCGCTCGAGATCGGGACGATCGCGTCGAGCACACCGTCCTCCGTGAGATCGGCGTACGTTACGCCCACGGTATCGACGGAGCTACCGGAGTTGCCGATGAACTGACGGACGGTCGGCGCCTGACTGAGGTCCTCTTGATGGATGTCAGGCGCGGGCGTGGGCGTCTGCGCGGGCGTCGCCGCCGGCGCCGTTCTCTGTATAAGCGTTGCCTTCACCGTCGACGTGGGTGTCGCTCCATTCTTGCCGCCACCACTCTTGCAGCCGCCGGCGATGAGCGCCGATAGCAGAAGGAGCGAGACGGCTAACGTAACGCCTCGATGTGGCAATCCCTGCCTCGCAAGAGAGAATCGCGGGCGCCGAACCGCCTCCGGCCGGCCACCCTGAGCTGAACGTGCGGCGCTAGCGGGCCGCGCACCACTATATAAGTGAGCGCTCCGCCTCGTCAACCGATTATTGCTTGACCGCGTGCAAAGGGCGTCGTTAGAATGCGTCTACCGTCACGGGCGATTAGCTCAGTGGCTAGAGCGCTTCCTTCACACGGAAGAGGCCACAGGTTCAAGTCCTGTATCGCCCACCATTCGCGGGTAAGCCGTGCCGAAGTGGCGGAACCGGGAGACGCGCTACGTTCAGGGCGTAGTGCCCGAAAGGGCGTGTGGGTTCAAATCCCACCTTCGGCACCACTCACCCACTCCTATCCGCGAAACGCTATGATGGTGGCGCGCGCGCTCGTAGCTCAGTTGGATAGAGCGCAGCCCTGCGGAGGCTGAGGCCGTGGGTTCGAGTCCCGCCGAGCGCACCATTCTCTCGTGGATAGAGTCCGCCTCGGGCGGAGAGGCTGGGGTCGTGGGTTCTCCGCCATGGGCGGACGCCGAGCGCGCCACGTGTTTCTCCGAGGTGACCATGAATAGCCAGGACGACCTTGAACAGCAGGTGCTGCTGCTCGCTTCTCGCGACTGGAAGGTCAGGAGGGCTGCGCGTGACGCTCTGATCGAGGCGGGCAGCCCCGGCCTCTCGGCGGTTCTGCGGGGGTTGGACCACGCCGAGCCTCCCGTGCGAAGACGCTGCCTGGACTTCCTCGATCATCACGCTGATAAGCTCTGCATCGATGATCTGCGGCGCGTCGCGCTTCACGACCCCGTTCCGCAAGTCCGGCGCTTCGCTGTACACGCTCTTAGCTGCATCAGGTGCAAGACCCGTCCTCTAGGAACAGACCTCATCGAGTTCCTCACGTCGGTTGCCGTCCGTAGCGACGAGAACGTAAAGGTGCGGAGAGAGGCCATATTCCAGCTCAACCATCAAGCTCAGGGCGCACGAGTTACAGCGGTGCTCCGGCTTGTGCTCGAGCAGGAGTCCGATCCGGAACTTCGAAAGGCAGCGCACCGCGTACTTAGGCTTCACGACCCCGCGTTTCGACGTTTGACGGACGAACGAGCGCGGCAGGCATCGCTGGCGAGAACGATTAGTCGCTAGGCAGGAAGGCGGTCTTGCGGACGCCGAGCGCGCCATGCTCTCGTCAGCCCGCCGGTCGTAACAGCCGCGAGCCTCGCGAGCAATCGAACTGCCAATTGCTTGTTCGGTCGTAGCCGCTGGCCACGCGAGTGAGATGACTCACAACGGAGGAAGTAAGTCCTGATGCGGGTTGGAATAGTTGGTGCAGGTGCCATGGCCGTAGTGCACGCCGGTGCATATGGCACTATGGATGATGTCGACGTAGCCGCTGTCTACGGCCGGACAGAAGGTGGAGCAAAAGCGGTTGCTGAGAACGTCGGCGCAGTTTTCACGACGGACTTCGACTCGCTTCTCGCAGATCCCACGATTGAAGCCGTGGATGTATGTGTACCGTCGCCGGTCCATCGAGAATTCGTGGTTGCGGCACTCAATGCCGGGAAGCATGTCTTTTGCGAGACGCCGCTGGCGCTCACCCTCGACGACGCCATTGTCATGCGCGATGCCGCGCGAGACAGCGGCCGCCTTCTACTTGTTGGACTTCTTATGCGGTCGGTGAGCGAATACCAGTACGTGCAGCAGGCCGTCTCCTCTGGTCGAGTCGGTCGGCTTCTAGCGGTGTACGCCTACCGCCTTGGGTCATACCTGCGGCCTGAAAGCGAGGAGTACAAGGAGCACTACGGGGATCCGACCACGGAACTCATGACCTTTGACTTCGATGTCGTGAATTGGCTCCTGGGCCTGCCGCGGCAGGTCTACGCAACGGCCAGTCGCACGAGAGATGGCCAGCCAGGCCACGTTCTGGCGGCGCTCTCCTACGACGACCTCGTCGTGAACGTGGAGGCTAGCGGCGTCATGCCGGCCGGTTTCCCGTTCAGCGTCGGCTTGCGGGTCGTCGGTGAGCTCGAAGTGCTGGAGATCATGACCAAGTTTGGCGATGACATGCCGGCTACCAACTTCACGTCATACTCCTCGGATGGCCGGGCTGTACCGGTGCGGGTGGAAGGTCATAACCCATACGAAGCGGAGTGTCGGTACTTCATCAACAGCATTCGCGGCACGGCCGACCCGAGTTTCCTGGACGCGGAACGTGCCATCGATGCTCTGCAGGTCTCACGAGCCACGAGACAAGCCATCGATGAGCAAGGACCGGTCGCGGTCGCGGGCTAGGCCAGGCCAATCCCCGCCCAGCGCCACGTCTCAGTGCTAAGAAGACTCGTCCAGCACGAATACCAGCTGTCCGTCGCGTTCGCCTGCAGGCCGGAACCCCGTCCGTGCTGCGACGCGCTGCGATGCCGCATTCCCCACGTTCGTGCGCAGCTCTATTCGTTCGAGTAAGAGCACGTCAAACGCCCAGCGTGTGAGTGCGCGGACGGCGTCGGCCGCAGCGCCGCGACCGCGGGCTTCGCGAGCGAGCCAGTACGACACCTCGGCTGTGC
>JBGQHA010000256.1:0-4440 GCA_041497735.1 Dehalococcoidia bacterium
GACATCCTCTACGTCGTCGGCAAGTACGGCAAGAACCAGGGCAACGCCCTCTACACGATTGACGCCGACCGCACCGCGATCGTCGGCGGCAACACGTGGAACCTGGGTCCGCCCGATGGCCAGCAGACGGTGGCGGACATCCTGGCCGCGGTGAAGCAGTACAACCAGAACTGCTAACCGCCGGAACCACAGGAAGTATCAAGAGAGGCCCCCAGTTGGGGGCCTCTCTTCTTGCCCCCCGCCCGCGCCTCTTGACAAACCTGGAGGCATGGACGATACTCGCCTTGCCAAACGAGGCCCGGCCAGGCACCGGGGCTCGCCGGCACTCCCCGCAGCGATCGACCATGCGAACCTCTTGGGCGACATGCGCCTGCTCGTCATATGTGTCCCCACCCCCCAGGCGGGCGACAGCATTGGCGCCGCCTAACGGTAGACCGGAGCGAAAGGAGGAGCGGAGCAGGCAGCAACACAACCGGTAGCAGATCTCCCCTTAGTAGCACGGAGAGGACAGGAGGCATTCATGCATCGCTTCATCTTTCGTTGGCGTTTTCTGGCGCTGGCAGCGCCCATCGCGGCGATGGCCGCGCTGGTGTTCCTCGGCGGCGGAGGCACGCGGTCGCTGGCCGCGGGCCCCTTGCCCGGGGCGGCGCCGAACCTCACCGGCGTGAGCTGCGCAGACGTTTTCGTCGACCTCGCCAACAACGGCATTGCGGACGATATCAACGGCAACTCGATCTTCGGCGATGACGGTGACATCACGTCACTCACCATGGCACGCACCGAGCCGTCGCAAACGGTTTCGGGCAAGTGGGACGTCACCACGGTGAGCTACCTGGGCTTTGCCCCGGGCGGCTTCGTTCCCGGCGGCCCACCCGGCCCGAGCTGCCGGGCAACGACACTCGCGGCCATCCCGCTCTCAAGCGCCGCCGAAGCCAACAAGTTTGGCGGCATGTTCCAGGTCCCGTACGCGAACCAGTACGGATACCGGCCGACCTCGATCGGCACGTACACCCAGTGCATCGGCGCCCTCCCGGCTCCCGGCTGCACCGGCCAGGTTAACGGCAGCGGCATCTTGGAGTTCAGCACCTGCGGCTACAGCGAGGCGCAGAGCACCTGGGTGCGCATTGACAGCACCACGCGCATCACGAAGGCCGGCAAAGCCGCCGGCACGGCGAACGACGGCTACGGCGTGCTCTACCTGGGCGCCGACGGCCCGGCGGCCGGCCACGGCATCGACCTGAACGGCGACGGCGTCTTCGACGCGGCTGACGACGGCACGACCTGCGCGCCTGGCACTGCGTTCGCGTACCATTTCCTGACCAAGAACTACACGCGCGATGCGCGCACGGACTTCCTCACGAACACCAAGAACAGCGTGCTCGGCATCCTGGCCGACGCCGATGGCCCGCCGGACGGCCTGGGCAACCAGGTTGCCGACACGGCGGACGGCAAGGCGGACGACTGGGACGGTGATGGTTGCACGGACTGGGACGAGCTGGGCAAGGGGTTCAAGCCGACCATTCCGCTGACCTTCCCACCGGTCTACGTCAAGAACGCTGGGAACAACGCCGTGAGCGGGATGGACCCGTTCAACCCGGCTGACTGTGACATGAACTTCACCAGTACAATCTCCATGACGACGACGATCGTGCACAACACCAACGGCGCCGCCGGTGGCACCAACGCGATCGGCTGCACCTTCGTCCAGATCCTCGGGAACACCTGCCCACCCGGCAACGGGCAGTACTTCCGCTGCATCGGCTCGTTCTCGCAGACCAAGTCTGGGTCGCAGCCGCTGTCGTACCGCTTGGGCTGCTACGCAGACAGCACGGTGACAACGGTAAATAGCACGCTAGCAGGCGGGAATACCACCTGTCCCCCTGCGAATGATGAGATGTGCGGCGACGGCAAGGCAGGCCAGCCGCCGGCCGGCTGTTTGCCGAATCCAGGCTCGCCGACCTGGTGCTCAGACGCCACTGCAGGCAGCTGTCCCACACTGCCTTGCGCGGCATCGCGCTTCGTCTACACCGGCATCGATCCGGCCACGTATCCAGTGGTCGGAGTGGGCGACGCGACGCACAACTACGTCGATAAAGTGGCGAACCAGGTGCATCTGGGCGGCTGCTTCGCCGGCTTCGGCGGAGGAGCGTTCGGCAACGTGTACGGCAGCTCGGCGATCGATCTGCATACCGGCGCCGGCTCGTTCCAGATCTACCTCAACCAGACGGTCCAGGACTGCCAGAACGGCACGCCTCAGGGCGGTGCGATCAACGGCCAGATCACGATCGTGGAGCTGCGCACCGAGAAGGGTCTGACGGCCGCGCAGATGTACGACAGCGACCGCGACGGGTGCGCCGACTCGCAGGAGCTGCTGGCCAGTCAGGGCGCGGGCGGCGTCCGCGACCCGTACAATCCGAACGACTACTTCAACCCTGAGAAGGCCAACACGCCGAACCAGCAGACGGTGGCGGACATTCTGAAGGTGGTCGGCAAGTACGGCAAGAACCAGGGCAACGTCCTGTACACGGCGGCAACGGACAGGACAGCGGTGCCGGGCGGCCAGGTCTGGACCTTGGGCGCTCCGGACGGGCAGCAAACCGTGGCGGACATCCTTGCTGCGGTGAAACAGTACAACCACAACTGCATGTTCTCGGCGCCATAGCGCCGGGAAGGCACGAATGCTAAGGGAGCTCCCCGCCTAGGCGGGGAGCTCCCTTCTTACCTCCGATTCGCCGCCCTAGACCGGCGCCGCTGTAACGAACAAGATGCCGCGGGCGAGCAGCTCGCCGACGAAGACGGCGCCAACAGCGATGTAGAGCAGGCCTGTCGCCGACATCATCGCGCGCTCCTTGCTCGACTGCCACGCCATATAGGCGAGCGCGATGGGAAACACGAGCCCGACGCTGATGCGCAGCCAGAACGCCGGGTTCGAACCAAGACTGCCCGCGAGGATGGCGCTGCTATGGGGAACGTCGCGAGCGGGGATGGCGGCGTTCAGGACGAGCAGGGCTGCCTGGAGCAGCAGCGCGGCGAGCAGCAAGAACGTCAGCTCCTCGAGCGGCTTACCCGGCAGCTTGGGCGAGACGAGGTACCAGTGGCCGAGCACCATCGCCTCGGTGACGAAACCGAGCGCGAGCGCGCCGGCGAGTAGGCTCAGCATCGGGCCGGGAAAGCCCCACGTCGGCGGGCTGACCTGGTACGCAAGCACGCCGAGGCCTGCGATGCCCGCGAGCGTCGCGAACGCGCCGAGCGCGAGCGAGGCCTCCCGCCTGCCGCGCAGGACCGCAAACGCGTATACGAGCGCGATCACGAGGAATGCGACGAAGACGCCCCGCACCGCTCCGTGCAGGCCGGCGTGCAGATGGTAGCCCTCGGGATCGGCGGCGCTCACGCTGAGGGAGGCGAGCAGCGTGAGCGCCGCGCCCGCCACGACCAGCACCGCCGAGAGCTTGACGAACCCCGCGACGAGCATGCCACGCGCATCGGCGACGAGCACGGCGACGAGCGTACCGACGCTGAACTCGGCCATGATCAGCAGCACCGTCTGGGGAAGCGCATCGAGGTTCATGCAAGGACATCGTAGGGAAGCCGGAGGCTGGAGGCTAGAACGCAGACGCAGGAGGGTCAAGCGTCAGGGGTCAAGGGTCATGAGCCGAGGGTCGAGGGTATAGGGTCGAGGGTCGAGGGCGTTGTCGAGAGGGACGCCAGCCGGCCTAGGCCGCGCCAGTCGGCCAGCTGTTGCTGATGCGGGCGGTGGAGCGTCGATTGGATGCTCGGATGGTAGAGCGGCACGAGCACCCGGCCCGCCCACGACAGCTGCTGCGCCACGTCGCGGCGCAGCACTGCGTCATGTGGCTCGATCGCCCGCAGCGCATCGAGCGCTACCACCCCGAGTGTGACGATAAGCGGCGCGCGCACGATCCGGAGCTGCTCGGCGAGGAAGACGCGACATGCGGCGACTTCCCGCGCCGCCGGGCGGCGGTTGAGCCCTTGCGAGGAGAGCGGACTGCACAGCACCGCGTTCGTGACGAAGACGCGATCGCGGCGCAGGCCGGCGACCATAAGGAAGGCATCGAAGCGGCGGCCCGTCACGTCGGAGGTCAGCGGCACGCCGGTGCGGGCCGCGCCGAGCCGGCCGGGCGCCTCTGCCACGAAGAGGACATCGGCATCGAGCGGGCCGTTCGCTGCGCTCAGGACGTGGACGTGGTGCATCCATACGCAGGCCGTGCAGCGCTGGACGCGCCGGCACAGGTCATTCAAGGCGCCAAAGGACTGGCGGGCAGCCATGTCATTTCGCGTAGGGGCGTTCAATTGAACGCCCCTGCGTCCTTCCAGCAGGTTGCGGTGCTGGAGGAGATGGTACAATAGCGCCGATCTCCCATGTCGACCCGGCCCGTCCCTGAGTACGACGAGTCGCGCTGGCTCCTGAAGGCGCTGCGC
>JBGQHA010000257.1:0-4431 GCA_041497735.1 Dehalococcoidia bacterium
AACTGGGCAATAGTAAGTTCTCAGACCACCAGAATTTGCGACCATTATAATGTGCGCCGCCGATCCGTCAAGCGAAGCGGTTAGTCAAACTACCTGATCATCCTGTCCCGACCGAAGCTACCCGTCAGGCACAGGCCGCGATATGACAATAATGTGCCGAGTTGGCGCTCACGTGGAGTAGGAGCCTAGGGCTCTGCCGCCGGCGGTACGAGCAGGTCCGCCGCGCTGTCGAGCCACTTCTTGTAGTCGAACGAATACTCGCTGCGGAGCTGGTGGCGGATCACCTTCTGGATGGCGGTCTTTGGCAGCGGCGCATCCGAGAGCATTAGCTCGCTCACGCGCTTGTACGGCGCGAGCTCGCGCATCTCGCGATCGAGCTCCTCCTGCACCAGCGCGCGCACCGACGCCTCGTTCTCGGGCAGGACGCGCTCCTTGATCCGCCTTGTCGTCGATTCAACGTTCGGGTAGATCAGCACACCAACCTGCGTCTTGTTTCGATGCTGTCGCGCCAGCACGCAGATGTCCTGTAGCAGCTCGCTCCGGCCGAAGCGCTCCTCCAGCTCGTCCGGCATGACTTTCTCGCCGGACTCGAGCACGATCACGTACTTGCTGCGTCCGGTGATCCAGATGTTGCCTTCCTCATCGATGCGGCCCAGGTCGCCGGTGCGCAGCCATTCGCCGGCCTTCGCGGCGCCCGTGTCGTCCGGCGCCTGCCAGTAGCCGGGGAAGACGTTCGGGCCGCGCACGACCAGCTCGCCTTCGCCATGCAGGTGGACGTAGATCTCCTTCTCGGGGACGTCGATGAGCTTCACTTCGACGCCGATGAGCGGCTGGCCCACCGTGCCGATCTGGTCTTCGTAGTAGTTGCTGAAGAAGAACTTGCGCGGCACCCAGCGCTGGACCGCGACGACCGGCGCTGCTTCGCTGAGCCCCCAGCCCTGCAACAGGGGCAGACCGAGCCGGAAGAAGTTGCGCGCGACCTCCGGCCTAAGGGGCGCGGCGCCGCTCAGCATGAAACGCAGGTTGCCGCCGAGCTGTTGGTGGATCTCGCGGAAGACGAGCTTGCCCAGATTGACGCCGGTGCGCCGCTTCGCGACATCGACAACGCGCATCCCGCGCTCGAACAGCTCCAGCCGCCCTTCCGCCTCCGCGCGACGGACGATGGCGCGGTATATCTGCTCGAAGAGCGCCGGCACGCCGAGAAAGATCGTAGGCTTGCACTCCTTCACGCGATCGCGCACGCGTAGCAGATCGTTCTCGAACGTCAAGATCCCGCCGAACGTGAGGCAAGCCAGGCAGATGATGAACGGGAGCGCATGGTGGAGCGGCAGCACCAGGATGAGCCGGTCTTTCTCATCGAACTGGATCGTGCGCCGGATCGACTCGAGGTTCGCCATGAAGTTCTTGTGCGTAAGCATCACGCCCTTCATGCCGCCCGTCGTGCCCGACGTGAAGACGATCGATGCCAGGTCGTCCGGCTTGATGCGCCGCTGACGAAGCGTAGCCGCGCTCTCCGGCGTGGCCTGCGCCGCCACCTGCTCGAATGGGAGCAGGTCCGGCCGCGCGCGTCGCAAGAAGCGCGGTGGCTGGCCGCGCCGGCCTTCCGCAGCGCCGATCAAGATCATGCGCTGGACGCCGGCAGCGCGTTCGCCAAGCTTGTCGATCACGCGGTTCGATGCGATAAGGAAGCGCGCGCCCGAGCGCTTCAGCATCTCCTCGATCTCACCGACCTTCAGGTCGTAATAGATCGGCACGCCGACGGCGCCCGCAATGGAGACGCCGAGGTATCCGGTGATCCAGGCGAGGCTGTTCTCGCCGCAGATGGCGACGCGGTCGCCCGGGCGCAGGCCCATGCCGGTCAGTCCGGCCGCGAAGTCGTTCGCGCTGCGAAAGAGCTGATCGAACGTGATGCGCTGCCACTCGCCCTCGACCTTCTGCTGGTAGGCCACGTTGGGCCCGAAGCGCGCCACGGCGTCGGAGAGCATCTCCGGGATGGTGAACGGAATGACGCTGCTCCGCGGGAGCGTCTCGGCGGGGTCGCCTGGCTGCTTGGGCCGGAAGGGGTTGATGACCAATGCGGACTCTCCTAGCAAGGCCGGCTGGAGACAACGGCAAACGGCCGGACGATCACGAATACGTGGCGCCCAACCCTCGCCCGCTTACCAGTATACCCCGTCACTTGCTTAGGGGAATCTCGACGCATTATCAGTGTCGGTCGCGCAGGACCGAGATGACGCGCGAGCTGTGGGAGGAACGAGACGGCTCGCTTCGCTCGGAATGATGCGTGGCCGCTATTCTTCTTCGAAGAGACGGCGCTGGTGGCGCTGGCGCAGCTTGGCGAGCGCCTGCGCCTCGATCTGCCGCGCGCGCTCGCGCGTCACGCCGAGCGCGTTCCCGACGACGTCCAGCGTCCGTGCGCGGCCATCGAGGATGCCGAAGCGCAGCTCGATCACCTTGCGCTCGCGCGGCGAGAGGACATCGAGCGCCTGCCGCACCCGTTCGCGCAGCAGCTCGCGCGTCGCTTCCTCTTCCGGCGATGGCGACAGCAGGTCCTCGAGCAGGCTGCCGAGCGTGCTCTCGTCCTCTTCGCCTACCGGGGTCTCGAGGGAGATCACGGACTGGCGGAGCGCCCGGGCGGCCTCGCGCACCTTCTCCTGGCTCATGCCCATGAAGCGCGCCAGCTCGCTCACCTTGGGCTCGCGGCCGTAGTACTGGAACAGCCGCTCGCGCGCCTGCGTGTACTTCGAGATCAACTCGTTGATGTGGATCGGCAGGCGGATCGTGCGCGCCTTGTCCGCGATCGCGCGCCCGACGGCCTGGCGGATCCACCATGTGGCGTACGTGCTGAATCGATAGCCCTTCCGGTACTCGAACTTCTCGACGGCGCGCATGAGGCCGGCGTTGCCTTCCTGGACGAGGTCCATGAGCGGCAGCCCGCGCGCTGCGTGCTTCTTCGCCACGCTCACCACCAGGCGCAGGTTGGCGTTCACCATGTGCTCTTCCGCCCGAGCGGCTTCCTCGCGCGCGCGCCGTACGGCCGGGACGAGGGCCTTCAGGCAAGGCAGTAGCTTCTGGTTCTTCGGCGTCGCGCCGCGCTCGACAAGCTTCAGCGCGCGCTCCAGCTCGGGCGACGGCTCGGGCCCGAAGATCCGCAGGCCCGCCGAGAGCGCGACGATCAGGTCGTGCGCGCGCTCCAAGCTCTTCCGCGAGTGCTGTTGGAACTTCTTCTCGATACGTGGATGGATCCCATGGTCGATCGCCTCATGCAGCTTCACGCTGCGCAGCTCGTCGCCGAAGTTGCCCGGCGGCGGAAAGCCGCGGACGGCGCGTGTCTCGTGCATCAGATCCAGCGAGCGGCTCATCTCGAGCAGCAAGAGGAATGTCAGCTCTTCGTTCGTCGGCGGCGAGCCGGTCTCCGCCATGTACAGCTCGCTGAGCAGCGTCAGCACGCGCCCGTTCTCGACCCGCTTGAAGAGATCGATCTCCTCTTGGGGCGTGAGCAGCTTGAAGCGAGCGATCTCGTTGAGATACAGCTCTACTGAATCAGGAAGCTCTACCTCGCTCCTGTGGTCTTCGCCGTGGGCTGGTCGTGCCGGTGAGACGGCCATCGGTTCCTTTCTCGTGCGTTCGTAGCACGCCGCCGCCGAATCAAACGACGTCGGGGCGCGGCCATTTCAGATCGCAGCTCAGGCAGCGTGCCTGAATCAGCGTCTCGCCGCTCCAATAACTCGCAGTAAAGTACTTCCGACAGCGGGGGCAGATTTGATCACCCAATAAGACACGCTGGCCTTTGGCCGACGCGTTACCGGCGACGTCCTCGCTCCGGGAAGCTACCACGTATGATCCTCTCTATGTATTGTACACCTGTTCCGGCTTCAGACGAAGAGGGGAGCGGTGGAAAAGTCGGAGGAATTGCGCCTTCTACGGGCGGCAGGGCGCCGAAATCCTACCCGAAGCGCCCATGACATCGCTCCCAGTACTCCCGAGGGGCGTGGGCTTGACCATAACCGCCGCGGCAGAAAGAGTAAGCCAGTGAACGTTCGCGCGACTCTTCTGCTCGCCTTGCTGGTGCTGCCCGCGCTGGCCGCCACGTGCGGCGGCCACAGCAGCCCAAAGGATAGCGGCCTAGCCGGACTGCAGGGCAAGACCGTCGGCGTGGTTTCGCTGACGGATGTCTCCACCCTGGAGCTTCGCTACCTGCTCCACGAAAGCTACGGCCTAGACACGAGCCGCAAGACGGGCACTGTTACGCTCACCGAGGTCGCGCCCGAATCGATAGCGGGCCGGCTTGCCGCGGGCCAGCTCGATGCCGCTCTCCTGCCTCTCGACGCGGCATATGCCCAGGCGCTAGGCCAGGGAGCGCCGCCGGCGAGCCACGTGAGCCAGGAGGCCGCCGACGCTGCAGGCGGCACGGTCGCAGAATCGGTGCTG
>JBGQHA010000258.1:0-4428 GCA_041497735.1 Dehalococcoidia bacterium
CGATCAGGGGTTCCTTCCGGAGGCGCTGCTGAACTACCTCGGACTGCTCGGCTGGTCGCTCGATGACCACACCGTGATCATCTCGCGCGAGCAGTTCATCGAGAGCTTTTCGCTCGATCGGCTGGGGAAGAACCCGGCGGTATTCGATCTCGAGAAGCTGACGTGGATGAACGGCGTCTACATCCGCGAGCACGTGCCCGAAGAGCGCCTCGCCGATCTGCTCGTCGAGCGCCTCGACCGCGATCTGCCGCCGTCCGCGGCGCGCCCTATCGACCGTGCGCTCGTGGTGCGGCTGCTGCCGCTCATCCGCGAGCGCATGCAGACGCTCGCCGACGCCGCGCCGATGGTCGAGGGCTTCTTCATCGAGGAGCTGACCTACTCGATGGCTGACCTGCTGGGCAAGCGCTTCCGCGATAACGCACAGGGCGCGCTCGATGCGCTGGGCAAGGCGAAGGAGCGCGCAGCCGCGCTGCTTACGTGGGAACACGGCGCGCTGGAGGCGGCGCTGCGATCGTTGGCGGATGACCTCGGCGTGAAGGCCGGCGATCTCTTCATGCTGCTGCGTGTCGCGGTGACCGGCAAGCCGGTCTCGCCGCCGCTGTTCGAGAGCATGGAGGTCCTCGGCCGCGAGCGCTGCCTGCGGCGCATCGATGGCGCGCTGGACGTGCTCTCAAAGACGGCGGTGTGAAGGACGCGATCCGTCATTCCGAGCGGCTAGTCCGCCGGCGGCGGACGATAGCGAGGAATCTCATCTCTCGGAGCCCAGACATCACCATGTCCATCGCCGATCCTCTCTCGCCGGCAGGAGCTCCTATACGGGCGGGGCTTCCGCGATAGCGTCCATTGCGATCATCCTGAGCCTGTCGAAGGATCGTTCTGTAGGGGCGGGTCTCGACCCGCCCTCGACGCCGCAGGCGTCGGCTGCGTTGCCTCCCCTTTTGAGGCCATGCTATCCTTTCTTGGATTGGGGATTCGTCTAATGGTAGGACAGCGGGTTCTGGACCCGTATGTGGGGGTTCGAGTCCTCCATCCCCAGCCAGCATCACGTGACGCGTCCGCCTGAGGCGGACGTCCTGAAGAACGGGGCGCATTCGTCTAGTGGCCCAGGACACCGCCCTCTCAAGGCGGAGATCGCGGGTTCGAATCCCGCATGCGCTACCAAGATATCCGTAGGCGAGGCTTTCTAGCCTCGCCTCGTTGTTTGCCGAGGCTGGAAAGGCCCCGGTTATGTTAGCCTCGCGGCGTTAGCGCTTGCGCACCAGCGTCAGCCCGTCCCGCACCGTCAGGATGACGTTCGTGACGCGCTCGTCCTCCGCGATGCGCTTGTTCAGCGCCACGATCGCCTGCGCGCTCTCGTCGTCCGCTTTCGGGTCGAGCACGGCGCCGCTCCAGAGCACGTTATCGATAGCGATCATGCCGTTCGGCGCGAGCAGCGGTAGCGCGGCCTCGTAATAGTTCCCGTAGTTCGGTTTGTCCGCGTCGATGAAGATGAAATCGAACGGCCCTTGCAGCGTCTTCAGTGTGTCGAGCGCGGGGCCTTCGCGCACTTCGATCTTGTGGCCGTGCGGGCTGCGCGCGAAGTAGCGCTTGGCGAAGGCGATCGCCTTCGGGTTGACGTCGCAGGTGATGAGGCGGCCGTCGTCGGGCAGGGCAGCGGCCATCATCTGCGCGCTGAAGCCGGTGAACATGCCGATCTCCAGCACGCGCTTCGCGCCGAGCGACGCGACGAGCATCTGCAGCAGCGTGCCTTCGAGCTGGCCCGAGAGCATGCCCGCCAGCGCGCCCATCTCCTTCTTCGTCTCCTCGATGAGCTCCTGCAGCAGCGGCGGCAGCGGCGTGGTGTGCTGCTCGCAGTACTGCTCGATGGCTTCCGGCGCGATGTTCGGCATGGCGTCTCCTCTCGTGGTGCGCTGGCAGTGTAGCGATTGTCCGCGTTCCGCCCGTTGGCTACACTCCCAGCGCCCATGATCTACTCGACCCGCGACCCGCAACCCGCGACCCTCGGATCGCTGCTGCGCCCGCGCTCGATCGCCGTCGTCGGCGCGTCGGCGAACCCCGACAGTCCGGGCCACGATTACCTGCGCTCGCTGCTCGACTTCGGCTTTGCGGGCGCGATCTACCCGGTGCACCCGCGCGAGAAGGAGCTGCTCGGCCTCCAGGTCTATCCGGACCTGCGCTCCGTCCCGGGCGAGGTCGACTACGTGATCTCCTGCATCCCGTCCGAGGGCATCCTCGACCTGCTCGACCAGTGCGCCGAGAAGCGCGTGCGCCTCGCGCAGCTCTTTACGGGCCGCTTCAGCGAGACCGGCAGCGCGGAGGGCGCGGAGCTGGAGCGCGCGCTGTTGCTGAAGGCGCGCGCGGCCGGCGTGCGTCTCATCGGCCCGAACTGCATGGGCCTGCACGACCCGGGCTGGGGCGTCTCGTTCCGCACCGACCTGCCGCGCCGCGTCGGGCCGGCGGCGTTCATCTCCCAGAGCGGCAACAACACGACAGAGGTGCTGCTCCACAGCGACGTGCGCGGCGTCGGCTATCGCACGGCGATCAGCTACGGGAACGGGCTCGATATCGATGCGGCGGAGCTGCTCGCGAGCCTCGGCGACGAAGGAGACGTGGGCGTGATTGGCGCGTATATCGAGGGTGCGCGCGACGGACGGCGCTTCCTCGATGCCCTGCGCGGCGCGGCTGCGAGGAAGCCCGTCGTGATCATGAAGGGCGGCCGCACCAGCGCCGGCGCGCGATCTGCCGTCTCGCACACGGCGGCGCTCGCGGGCTCAGCGGAGGTGTGGCGCGGCGCGCTACGTCAGGCGGGCGCGCTGCAGGTGAGCACGCAAGAGGAGCTGATCGATCTGCTCGTCGCGTTCTCATTGCTCCAATTCCCCCTCTCCCCAGGGGAGAGGGGGCCAGGGGGAGAGGGCCCGCCGCGCGTGGGCGCCGTCGGCGGCGGCGGCGGGCGCGCGGTGCAGTGCGCCGACGCCTGCGTCGAGCAGGGACTGATCGTGCCGCCGCTGGCGGAATCGATCCGTGATCGCCTGCGCGAACGCGCGCCCGCGCTCGCGGGCTGGGTAGGCAATCCCGTCGACCAGTCGATCCTCGCCGGCGCAGGATCGGGCGCGTCCGGCGCGTCGATCCTCGAGATGATGGCCGAAAGCGACGACTACGATCTGCTGATCGCGAACGTCGGCGAGGACTGGGCGCTTGGGCGACCGGATGCGGCCGAGCGGCTCGCCTATCTCACGAAACGCTTCGCCGAGATCGGCACGAAGTCCGCGAAGCCGATCGCGTACGTCATCGGTCCCGCCGACGCGCCGGACGAGCCGCGCTGGCGCGCCGTCGAAGGCGCTCGCTCGCAGCTAGTCGACGCCGGCCTCGCCACCTTCCCGACGGTGGAGCGCGCCGCCTGGGCGCTGGCGAGGTGGGCGGGGTGGGGGGAAGGTGAGCCCGCGGGTTGAACCCGCGGCTTCTGGAGTCCCCGTGTCACATCCTGCTCGGGCCGAACCAGCGACTAGCGAACAGCAACCGGCGCCCAGCGCCCAGCGCCCAATCTTGCGTCTCTCCAGGGGTCGTGATAGCGTGGAGCGCGCAATCCGCCATGCCTACCAATGAAGAACGGCTGAACGCCCTTGAGCGGCTGCGCGATCAGGCGCGCCTCGGTGGCGGGCAGGCGCGCGTCGATGCGCAGCACGAGCGGGGTAAGCTCACCGCCCGCGAGCGCATCAACCTCCTGCTCGATGACGGCAGCTTCGAAGAGTTCGACCAGCTGGTGCTGCTCGCGGGGACAGAGTTCAACCCGAGCAAAGTGCAGGCCGAGGCCGTTGTCACCGGCTGGGGGAAGATCGATGGCCGGTCCGTCTACGTCTTCTCACAGGACTTCACGGTCGTCGGTGGCTCGCTCTCATCGTCAATGGGCGAGAAGGTCGTCAAGATCATGGACCTGGCGCTCAAGACCGGCGCGCCCGTTATCGGGTTGAACGACGGCGGCGGCGCGCGTGTGCAGGACGGCGTCGACGGTCTCGCCAGCTACGGCGACATCTTCCTCCGCAACGTGCAGGCATCGGGCGTTGTTCCGCAGATATCGGTCGTGCTCGGGCCGGCGGCCGGCGGCGCCGTCTACTCGCCGGCGCTCACGGACTTCGTGTTCATGACGAAGGGCCAGGCGCAGATGTACATCACCGGCCCGGACGTTATCCGCGCTGTTACGGGCGAAGACGTCACGCACGAGGACTTGGGCGGCGCGATGGTCCACGCAACGCGTAGCGGCGTCTGCCACTTCGCCATCGAAGGCGAGGAGGAGTGCATCCAGGAAGTGCGGCGTCTCGTGTCGTTCCTGCCGCTCAACAACATGGAAGAGCCACCGCTCATGGAGACCGGTGACGACGTGAACCGCCGCGATGAGGACGTCTTGCGGGTCGTTCCTGACGACACGAATCG
>JBGQHA010000259.1:0-4423 GCA_041497735.1 Dehalococcoidia bacterium
GGAGTGCATCCAGGAAGTGCGGCGTCTCGTGTCGTTCCTGCCGCTCAACAACATGGAAGAGCCACCGCTCATGGAGACCGGTGACGACGTGAACCGCCGCGATGAGGACGTCTTGCGGGTCGTTCCTGACGACACGAATCGACCGTTCGACATGAGAGATGTGATCTACCGCATCGTCGACGCGGGCGACTTCCTGGAAGTGCACGAGCACTATGCACAGAACATCATCGTCGGCTTGGCGCGCATGGCGGGCCGCACCGTTGGCATCGTTGGCAACCAGCCGGCGGTTCTCGCGGGGGTGCTGGACATCGATTCGTCGCGCAAGGCATCGCGTTTCGTGCGCTTCTGCGATGCGTTTAACATCCCGATCGTGACCTTCGTTGATACGCCGGGCTACCTGCCCGGCACCTCGCAGGAATACGGCGGGATCATCATGCACGGAGCCAAGCTCGTGTACGCGTACGCGGAGGCGACGGTGCCGAAGGTCACGATCATCGTGCGCAGAGCGTACGGCGGCGCCTACGACGCGATGGGCAGCAAGCACCTGCGCGCCGACATCAACTACGCCTGGCCGATGGGTGAGATCGCGGTCATGGGCCCGGATGCCGCCGTGAACATCATCCACCGCCGCGAGATCGAGAAGGCGACTGATGTCGAAGAGACGCGCAAGAAGCTGATCGAGCAGTACAAAGAGCGTTTCGCGAATCCGTACATCGCCGCCGGCAAGGGCTACATCGACGCCGTGATCGACCCGCGCGAGACGCGCCCCAAGATCATCCGCGCGCTGGACATGCTCCGCAGCAAGACGGACAGTACCCCGCCCAAGAAACACGGCAACGTCCCCCTCTAGCCGCAGAGCTGGGCCAGGCGCCGATGGTTAGGGGTCAAGGGTCAGGGAGCCATGCGCGAGCACGTCATCGACCGCGACGCCGACCCTTCGACAAGCTCAGGGGAGGCTCCGGCGGGCAAGGGGTTCCGGTGAGGCCGCGGGATCGCTGCGGCGCAGGAGATCGATGCGCTCGCGGACGGCGGCCTGCTGGCGAGCGCCGGCCTGGGCGAGCCTGCGGGCTCGCAGACTCTCGCGAGGTGTCGGTACGTGGTCCGTCATGTTAGTTCTCCTTTCTGGTCTGGGACCAAACTTAAGGGCGTAGGGCGGTAGCCCAAAGGGGTTTGTGGCATGGAACTCTGGACGCCATGCGAGCGTCCGAATGCATAAGGGACCAGGTGATTGACAGGCGGGCTCGGCGGGCGTACGATCACGAGGACAGTGGCGGGTGGTGCGGTCGGGAAGGGACGGGTTGATGGCGGTACGCGAGGCGGCAACGTTTCTCCAACGCCGTGGCGGGCTGGCGACTGTCGTACTCCTGTGCGTAATGGTGGTCGGCTCCATTGCGGCGACGTGTGTCCGCGGACCGGCGGGTGTTGGGACATCCACGCCGCCGACAGAGAGCACGCCGGGGCCGACGGAGACGCCTGTGGCTACGCTGATTGGCACAGTTAGCGCGACCACGACGCAGGCAAATCCTCTACCAACTTCGACAAGGAAGCCGACCTGGACGCCCGTTACCGACGAGGGCTGTTTGACGCCAATTCCTGTGCCTACGGTGGAGATCCGAACCTTGCCAGATGGCGGCTTAGCCTACTGGTACGATACCGATGGTGACGGACTCGGCGATACGTATATTGCAGAGCCACCCGCGAATTTTGATGCCCTCACGGCGTCAGAGCGTGAGCTCACCTTCTACGGAATTCCACCTCGGCCCGACGATCCCGACCAACTCAGCGTGTGGATTGCGCACCTGCCTGTCAGCTGGCAAGGTTGGGGACAACGAATTAGCATCACTAACGTCCCGTGCTTATCGGCCCGTTGAGGCCAAGAAGCCCAAACTGCAATGAAAAAATTCTCCTCCAGTGTGAGTTTCGCGATTCTTGGACTATTGCTACTCGGCTGCACCAGAAGCAATAGCTACAACTGGGCTGGATACATCAAGGATTCGGACAATGGTAACTGGCGCACCGTCTACGGCTCGTTCACGCAGCCGAGCGCCAACCCTATCGGCGCCCCTGCTGTTTGTCGCCAGACGGCAGAGGTATCCTGGGTCGGCTTAGGGGGAGATGCTACCTACGACGCCTACCACAATCTGGCCCAGATAGGCACGGCCCTGACTGCCACTGGAGAGCCTGGTCAGCCAATTGAGTCGCAAGACCTCTACGCTTGGTACGCAGTGATTACGCCTGATGACCATGATGATTTCCATAGCATCGCTGGCTTAACTGTCACAGGCGACGACACGATCAGCGTCGGTGTCCACTATGAGGACATAGAACACACGCCGGATCCCGAGGTGATAATGTCCATAGCGGTCAACGGAGTCTCCAATCCAGCGGTGCACGTGCCACGAGGTTGGCCTGGGGTTGATGGGCACACCGCGGAATGGATCGATGAGGCGCCCAAGATCACTTCTTCGGGATACCAGAAGCGACCGAACGACTATGCCTACTTGACCAACTTTGATCACGTCAGTTGGAGTGATGCCAACGCTAGAGACGGAACTGGAATTGGTACACCGGTGCCGCTCAACGCCGGCGATTACAGGGACGTAAGCATGTGGTACGACATTGGCAGTCGACCGACACCACCTCCGCTCGCTCTGCCAGATGGCCCTTCGAGCGCGACGAGCTTCACGAACAGGTGGACGCACTGCTGACCTAGCCACACAAGGTCGATGGAGGGCGATGTGACGCGTAAGCTGGCGGCCTTAGGGGTTGCGACAGCGCTTGGGGTGACCACGCTGTTTCTCCTGGTAGGTTCTGGTTCAGGCAGAGGTCCTCACACGGCGTTCGCAAACGTAACACCTCCAGCCAACACGCCGGGACCGACCCCGACGCCGATGCCTGGTGACTTGTACGACCTGTGGGACATCGATGCCGGTCCGGGCCTCTTCCATTGCATCGCGAGGACTGACCAGGACCCGATAACGCTTGCGCGCTTCGCGATGGCCCACTGCTATACGGAAGTGGGTACAGCGTTCATAGGCAGTGAACCGCCGTGCGACGCCGTGCACGGCGGTGGCGGCGGGCCGACGCCCGTGGTGCCGGGCGAGGGAAGCTGCGGCGGACATGCGGCGCCGCCGCCCTACATGACCCTGCCGCCCGTGATGTTCAGCGGGTCGTATGACGCGGGAAACTACACGGTCTCGGTTACAGGCTGCTTCGCCGACGTGGGCGGGACGATGGGCCCGAACATCATCGTTCAGCTCTCGGCTCTAGCGGGCACGGGTTCGGTGAAGGTGTACGCGGGTCAGACGAACGCGAACTGCTCGGCGGGGACGCCGAGTGGATCGTACAGCACGTGGCCGGTGACAATGACCGGCGTGAACCCGCAGCGCGACTCGGACGGAGACGGCTGCAAGGACGCCGTCGAGCTCTTCGCAGGACGGCCCGGGGGGTCGACGACGTGCGGGGACGACCCGTGGAACCCGTACGATACGCCGTCAGGCAGCCCGCTGAACGTGACGGGGAGCTGGGACATCGTGATGGAGACCGTGCGAGCCGATGTTGGCTCACCGGGCTTCTACTACGAATGCAAGGCCGATCTGCAGGTGCCCAGCGGATCGAACGTGACGGCGCCGATCCTCTGCTACGTGGACTCGACTGTCGTTACCGTGAACCCGCAGGCGGCCAACTGTGCCGTGAACCCGGGTCCTTCGTGCTCGACCTCAGGCATCAACAACTGCCCACCCTACGGACCTGCCAATCCCAAGTTCTGCGGGGACGGTCTGCCGGGCGCGGCGCCGCCGGGCTGCGCGCTGAGCACGAGCTGCGCGAACCTGGCCGGACAGCCGCCTAGATTCTGGGGCGATACGAACGGCTGTCCGACCTTGCCCTGCAACGTGTCGGAGTACCAATTCGCGCCGATCACGAGCGAGGCGTCGCTCTCGGGCACGATCGGCGGGACGCCGGCGACGATCAGCCTCTCGGGGTGCCACGCAAACCTTGGCGGCGACGGCAACGTGTACATCCAGGCGAAGATCAACGCGTACACGGGGCTGGGCTGGGGCAACCTGTATGCAAATGCGGGCTGCACGGCATCGGGGGCGGCGATCTCGGTGCGCATCTTCGCGGTGCGACAAGCGCCAGGCGTTGAGCCATCGGCAGGCTCGCAAAACTCGGCAGGGAGATGGACGGGCTGTGGCGGGACCGACACTGCTGTCGGCTACACGCTCTGCCGCGACAGCGATGGCGATGGCTGCCCGGACCAGGTTGAGCTGACGAACGCGTCGGGATCTGGCGGGCTGCGCGATCCGCTGAACCGCTGGGACTTCTTCAATCCGGAGAAGGTGAACACGCCGCACAAGCAGACGGTGGCGGACATCCTCAAGGTGAATGCGCAATACGGCAAGAACCAGGGGAACGCCCTCTA
>JBGQHA010000260.1:0-4412 GCA_041497735.1 Dehalococcoidia bacterium
GTCGGGCTGCTGGGCGCGCACAGCGGAGGCGATGGCCTCGAGATCGTTCGTGACGCCGGTGGAGGTCTCGTTATGAGTGACGCAGACGGCCGAAAAGGGCCCCTTGTCGCGCAGCGCGGCGGCGACGGCCTGCGGGTCAGCCGCTGTGCCCCACTCGAAGTCGATCTTCGTCACGTCGACGCCATAGGTCTTCGCGATCGTGGCGAAGCGGTCGCCGAAGACGCCGATGGACACGACGAGGACGCGGTCGCCGGGCGAGAGGAAGTTGACGACCATGGCTTCCATGGAGCCCGTGCCGGAGGAGGAGAGGCAGAAGACATCGTTCTTCGTCTCGAAGATCTGCTTCAGCCCCGCGGTGACGCGATTGATGATGGCGCCGAACTCCGGGCTGCGGTGGTGGATCATCTGGCGGCCCATCGCCTGGAGGACATCGTCCGGACAGGGGGTCGGGCCTGGGCTGCGCAGGTTCACGATAGGGCTCCTTGTCGTGGGATGGTGACATGGTACGGAGCGATGGAGGGGAAGACAAGTTTGGCAGAGTGAAGCTCGAGGCTGGAGGTTCGAAGTTCGATGGCCTCGGGTGTGTGAGCTTTGATTGCATGATTGGGATCCGCCGCTGCGATGATCTTGCGAAGCTGGAGGGTGTCGATTTTGGACGGATCGGTTGATTGACCCTTCGGCAGGCTCAGGGCGCCCAGGAGGAGCAGGTCAGCATAGTGGTGCAACGCGACGGCGAGGAGGGCGCGGCGGTTGTCGCCGATGGCGTCGAGGCGGCGGATGGTTTCGGCGGTGCGGGGTACGGCTTGTAGGGCGAGCCTGAACGCCCGGACTTGCCTAGAGTACTTGCCGGACTTGAGGCCATTCAGGTTGCCGCGAGGCGCGCCCGCGCCGGGGCGACGGCCGCCGCGGGCTTTGGAGAGTTGAGGCGGGACGCGAGAAGCGCGACGTTCGGGCGGAGAGGCAAACGGCATGGTGTGCTCCTAAGATCAGTTGTCGGAGCAAGGATAGGCCAGGGACGAGAGAGTGCGAAGCGCGAGTTGGCATGGGAACTCTGGACGCCGTACGAGCATCCGAACATATGTAGAGGGGGTGACCGGCTGATTGACAAGCCGACTCGGCGGGCATACGATAGCAGGGACGGTGGCGGGCTAGTGCGAATGTCTGGCGGAGATCGCCAGAAGGGTTGGCTCGATGGTGGTTCACCAGTCTTCTAGGCGCCTCCCTCGAACGATCAGGTTCTTGTTGGGCGGCCTCCTGTGTGGCGCAGTGCTCGCCCTACTCTTAGCTGCCACGTGCGTTCGCGGCGAGCGGGGTCCTGCTGCAGGTGTATCCACGCCGCCATTGGTTACAACACCTGGCCCGACGGTAGGGACGCCAAGCGAGGCCACAACCGTACCAACCAATCACCCAACACCCTGGCCGACCGAGTCTTGTTACACGCCGATTCCGGTGACTCCTATCGCTACGGAGACCGAAGGTGACGGGAGTACCAAGTATTCATTCGATACGAATTTCGACGGAACGCCGGACGCCTATTCGGTAGTGCCGCCTTCGGACTTTGATCCGTTTACGGCGTCCGATGCGCAGCTCGAGCAGTTTGGGTATCCGCCTCGGCCGACGAACCCAGATGCTGTTAGCGACTGGGAGCGTCTTGTAGAAGGGATTGGCGGATCAGAGACTCATTACGTTGAGGAAATGACCATCGTGCCGTGTGAGTCGTATGGGCATGGGGCGCGGTAGCGTCTTGCGGCGCCTGCGGAACGTACTAACTCTGGCACTGATAGCATCCGGTCTGGGTGCGTTCAGTTGCACGGATTCCTACAGCCCGTTTTGGAGTGGATACGTGGCTCTTCTTGGAGAAGGCTACGTGGCTCCCTACGTCACTGTCTGGGGCTTCTATCAGCAGCCGGGATTCGGATTTGCGCAGGGTCAGGAACCCGAAGGATGTTCACCTAACGCAGCAGCGGCGTGGGTTGGACTAGGCGGTTACTATGGCGACTCGCTTCTTCAGGCGGGGACTGTTCTGGATAGCCAAGCCAACCCGAGTCTCCGTGCGTTTTACGAAACGATAGACGCCAATTCGTCAAACAATCCAAGTCCCGTGTTTTTCGATTTGTCACTCTCGCCAGCTGACCGGATTTTCGCTTCCGTACACTATGACACGACGGCTGGGCAGATGCATCTCATCGTACATGACTTGAGGAGTGGCGATAAGATCGATCTATTTGTTTCGACTGAAAGTCGCTTCTACAGCGGGAATTCAGCAGAGTGGATCGGTGGTGATCGAAAGTACACAGGTCCAGGCGCTGCCACGCCAGTTCCCTTGACAAATTTTGGCCAAGTCCCTTGGGACAGCCTTGGCACCTCTAATGCGTCAGGGGCAGATCTTGCGTCGGCCAACTATGCGAGCGTTGGCCTTTGGAACGGAACGAGCCATAGCATCCCTGCTATTCCCACTCCGCCTCCGCTTGCCATACCAATTAGCTTGGGTCCTGATAGCTTCGTGGACAAGTGGGCTCATTGCTGAGTTGCGGCATCTATGTCCCCTAAACGATATACAGTAGTTGCTATTGGCGCTGGAACCTCCGCTATCGCGGTGCTAGCAGCTCTGCTCTCCTTCGGTTCAGGGAGTAACTTCGATAACACGGCCTTAGCGATTGTTACACCGCCGGCTAATACGCCCGGTCCAACACCTACGCCCGTGCCCAGCGTCTTGTACGGACTACGCGACATTGAAGTTGGTCCTGGACTGTTCCACTGCATCGCGAGGACGGACCAGGACCCGACCACGCTCGCGTTGAGTGCGACAGCGCAATGCTACACAGAAGCTGGTACGGCATTTACCGGCAGCGAACCGCCGTGCGACGCAGTGCATGGGACTGGAGGGGGACCGACGCCGGTGGTGCCGGGCGAGGGAAGCTGCGACGGACACACGTCGCCGCCACCTTACACGAGCCTGCCACCAGTAGTGTTCACGGGATCATACGATCCGGTTGCATATAGGGTCTCGTACACCGGATGCTTCGCGGACGTGGGCGCGACGATGGGACCGAACATCATCGTAACGCTGTCCGCCCTCGGAGGCGCTGCTACAGCGAAGGTGTACGCCGGCCGAACAAACGCCAACTGCTCGGCAGGGACGCCGAGCGGATCGTACAGCACGTGGCCGGTGACGATAACTGTCGTCGGCCCACAACGCGACTCGGACGGGGACGGCTGCAAGGACGCCGTCGAGTTCTTCGCGGGGCGGCCCGGCGGCTCGACGACGTGCGGGGACGACCCGTGGAACCCGTACGATACGCCATCGGGCAGCCCGCTGAACGTGACGGGGAGCTGGGACATCGCGATGGAAGCGGTCCGAGCCGATGTGGGGTCGCCCGGCTACTACTACGAGTGCAAGTCGGACATCGCGCAGAGCGGGACGAGCCTGACGGCGCCGATCCTGTGCTACGTCGACAACCCCGTCGTGACGGCGAACCCGCACCAGGCGTCTGGCAGTCCGACTACAGAAGTCAACACCTGCCCGCCGGCGGATGCGAGGTTCTGCGGCGACGGGCTGCCGGGCGCGGCGCCGCCGGGCTGCGCGCAGGCTGGGCAGAACCCGCCGGTCACGTGCGCGACTCTGGCAGGACAAGGCGCGGGTTGCCCGACGCTGCCGTGCGACCTGTCGCAGTACCAATTCGCGCCGATCACGAGCGAGGCGTCGCTGACGGGGTCGATAGGCGGAACGCCGGCGACGATCAGCCTGTCGGGGTGCCATGCGAACCTGGGCGGAGCCGGCAACGTGTACATACAGGCGAAGATTAACGCTTACACGGGCCTGGGGTTCGGGAACCTGTATGCAAATGCGGGCTGCACGGCGACTGGGACGCCGATTTCGGTGCGCATCTTCGCGGTGCGGCAGTCGCCCGGGGTAGAGACGGTCCAGACGGGAACCGGCACGATCCAGGGCTGCCTGCAGAATGGCAACCCTCCCGGGAGCGCGCTGGGCTACGCGAATTGCCGGGACAGTGACGGCGACGGATGCCCGGACAAGATCGAGTTGTCGAACGCGGCGGGATCGGGCGGGCTGCGCGACCCGCTGAACCGCTGGGACTACTTCAACCCGGAGAAGGTGAACACGCCGCACGCCCAGACCGTGGCGGACAACCTGAGGGTGCAAGCGCAATACGGCAAGAACCAGGGGAACCCGGCATACACGATCGACACGGACCGGACGGCGATCATCGGCGGGAACGTGTGGACGCTGGGTCCGCCCGATGGCCAGCAGACGGTGGCCGACATCCTGGCCGCGGTGAAGCAGTACAACCACAACTGCTAGCGGGCAGACGGCTTGCTACTCAGTCGCTCAGGAAGTCGATCAGCTCTTTGTTGATCCGGTCCGGGGCCTCGCGGTGCTGGAAGTGGCCGCA
>JBGQHA010000261.1:0-4378 GCA_041497735.1 Dehalococcoidia bacterium
CAGATCGGCATCGATATCCTCGTCGACGGCGAGATGGCGCGCGGCGACATGGTCGCCTACTTCGGCGAGCACCTGGCCGGCATGGAGCTGGGCGGCCTGGTGCGCTCGTACGGCAACCGCTACTACCACAAGCCGATCCTGAAGAGCGAGGTGCGCTGGCGGGAGCCGATCACGCTCGAGCTGTGGCGCTACGCCCAGAGCCTCACCGACAAGCCCGTGCAGGGCATGCTCACCGGCCCCTACACCATCGTCGAGTGGTCGTTCGACGAGCACTACCCGAGCCGCCGCGACGCCGTGCTCTCGGTCGCGCAGGCGATCCGCCGCGAGGCGCAGGAGCTCGAGAAGGCCGGCGCGCAGTACATCCAGATCGATGAGCCGGCGCTCTCCACGCGCAAGGACGACATCCCGATCGCCATCGAGGGCATGGCCGTCGTCACCGAAGGCCTGAAGGCGAAGACGATCACGCACGTCTGCTACGGCGACTTCGACGCGGTGTTCCCGAAGTTCCTCGAGATGCCGGTCGTCCAGTTCGACCTCGAGGCGGCCAACAGCAACTACGACCTCCTCGATCTCTTTCGCGACGGCGGCTTCCCCGCCGGCAAGGAGCTCGCGCTGGGCGTGCTCGACGTCCACCGGCACCAGGTGGAGGACCTCGAAGCCGTGAAGGCGGGCATCCGGCGCGGGCTCCAGGTGCTGCCGCCCGACCGCCTCTACATCGACCCCGACTGCGGCCTCAAGACGCGCACCTGGGACGAAGCGGCGGCCAAGCTGCGCGTGATGATGCAGGCCGTCCACGCCGTCCGCAAAGAGATCGGCCTGGAGTAGGCGACGATTGCTCGGGAGTTCTTGAAAAGGCTCTCTTCCCACTTAAGGTAGTGAGTAAATAGTGGCTCAGCCGGAGCGGCAAGAACTGATCAGCTCTTGCAAGGTGCTGTAGTGCATACCTGGGCAGATAATCCCGAGCGTAACGCGTTGCCGGCCAACATTAGTGACGACTTGCTTGCCGAAGCGATAGACAAGTCAGGATTCCCGCTTCAAACCAGGGTAGCCGACACGTTGCGCGGCTGTATGCAGTGGGTTGAGGAAGAGTGGGCATATCTGGATAGCGACAGTGGCGGGCCTCGGACGCTGGACATCGCCGCTCGCCGGTTGCTCACACGCCCCGATCTACGCACTAACAACGTTAACGTTGATCCGGCCCTTCTGATGCTAGTCGAGTGTAAGCAATCCTCCCAGCCGTATGTGTTCTTTTTGCTTAATCGACCCGATGTGCACCTCATTCCGCAAATCTCAGGCCTTCAACGTGATCGCATGCTCGTCCACATCCAGGACGAAGATGCGGAGATAGACATTCCGATTGGCTCGGCCCTGAGTCTGAATCGTCACGCATTTTGCCGTGATGAGGCACCGGTTGCACGCAGCGTAAGTCGGAGCGAGTGGGTCAGTAAGAAACTAACGCTAAATAGCAGTGAGGCACACAAAATTATTCTTCCTCTCACCAAGGCCGCCGATCACGTCCGCCGGACTGGAGCCTCCCGGCACAAGGGCGCAAACTATTTCGTCGCAGACTTGGTTATTCTTGTGGCGGTCCTTGATGCTCCTATGGTCGGCGTATCGATGAACGATGGCAGGCGAACGCTAAACCTTCTCCCATGGGTTCGTCTAATGAGAAGTGCGCCCGACGTTTACGGAACCGCGCCCGAGGCCCGGACACTAGGAATTGATTTTGTGCACGTAGACTATCTCGACGTTTATGTCCGAGAGAACTTGCTACCGTTTGCGACGTCGTTCGCCGAAGCAGTAGCGCGCCATCAGATTGAGCTTGACAGCTGCCGGGCCAGCGTCTCTTCGTTACATGGCAAGCCACTCGAAGGCCTGCTACGCCCAGTGACACCGCGTGAAGAGCCTAGCACCGCTGAGGTTGTCAGGGATGCCGACGAACACTCTAAGTAGAACTGTGCGCCACTCGTCCCCGCCAACAGGCGCCCTAACAAATTGAGTTCCATGCAGCCCCAATTAGCGCGTCAAGGGTCTCCGCGCGGCTGCGCCACTCGCCCGCGCCGTGCAGCCCCCACCCCTGCCCCTCTCCCTCGGGGAGAGGGGTGACTCGCGTCAGCGAGTCGGGGGGAGGGCATCCGCCTGGCCCCTCCCCGCCCCCTCTCGTATCCTTCTGTTCACGCCATGAAGGTACCGCCTCGCGTTCAGCGCGCGCTGCCGCTTCTGCTGCTCATCGTCTTCGTCGTGGTCGCACACGCGTGCGGCAGCGAAGGCAAGTACAAGCTCACGTCGTCCGGCAGCACGCTGCGCTTCTCCGGCCCGGACGCCGTCGCCGTCATCGAGAAGGAGCCGTTCCGGCTCTCGCTGCTCGATAGCTCGGGCAAGCTGCTCGCCGACGAGAACGCGAGCGCGCTGGGCTGGACGACGGCCGGCGGCCGGGTCACGCTCGGCAACGTGACGGACGTCCACCACTCGGGCGGCAGCCTGCGCCTCGATGTGCAGAGCGGCGACGCCACGAGCACCGTCTCGGTCTCGTGGCGCACGGAGCGCACGCTCTCCGTCCAGCTCACGCCGCCCGACGCCGCGCGCGACAGCGTGACGGACTTCGTCGACGCCTACAAGCTCGTCCCGGACGAGGTGATCTACGGACTTTCGGAGCGCGTCTCGCCGCCGCCGAGCGAGCCGACGGCGCCCGGCCTGCCGCCGCTGAGCGAGCTCCAGCCGCAGAACGCCGGCTCCCTCAACCGGCGCGGCGAGGTCGTCGACATGTTCGTCCAGCCGACGATGGCGCTCTACACGCCCTTCTACCAGAGCTCCAACGGCTACGGCCTCTACGTCGAAGGCTACACGCCCGGCCAGTTCGACGTCGGCGTCGCGGACAAGAACGTCCTCAGCTTCCACTTTGAGACGGGCACCAAGGACGAGACGAAGAAACTCACGTACGACCTTTTCGCCGGGCCTTCCTACGGCGCGATACTCGACGAATACACCGCGATCACCGGCCGACCGTTCGTGCCGCCCGACTGGGCGTTCACGAACTGGCGCTGGCGCGACGAGCTGCCGCTCGGCCAGACCGACTCGGCTGAGGGCGTCGAGATGAACGCCTGGGTGGCGGACGACATCAACAACTACGACAAGTACGGCATCCCGCCCGGCGTGTACATGATCGACCGGCCCTGGAGCCCCGGCGACTTCGGCTTCGACCGCTTCGAGTGGGATCCGGCGCGGCTCCCCAACGCCGAGCAGATGCTGAACAAGCTCAACGAGCTCGGCTATCACCTCGCTGTGTGGACATCGCTCTGGGCGGTGGGCGGCGCCCCCGGCGACAACGGCACGGAAGCTGTCGCGGACAACTACCTCGCGCCGGGGAGCGACCGCGTCATCGACCTCACGAACCCGGAGGCGTGGACCTGGTGGGAAGCCAAGCAGATAGATTTCGTCACCACGTGGGACATCGCGGCGCTGAAGCTGGACCGCGGCGAGGAGATGATCCCGTCAGAAACGACCGACATCTGGGCGGACGGCGAGACCGGCCGCGAGGTGCACAACCAGTATGTCAACCTCCAGCTCCACCTGATGTACGAAGCGATGCTCAAGGCGCGCGGCAGCGACTTCGTCGTCATCAGCCGCGCCGGATACGCAGGCGCGCAGCAGTACGGCATCTTCTGGGGCGGCGACTCGCCCGGCAGCACCGTACTCGGGCAAGGGCCGGGCACCGACCTGGGCCTGCGCAACGCGATCATCAGCCTGCAGCGCGCCGGCTTCATGGGCTTCCCGATCTGGGGCAGCGACACAGGCGGCTACTATCAGTTCAAGGACCGCGACGTGTTCGCGCGCTGGCTGGAGTTCAGCGCCTTCACGCCGCTGATGGAGATCGGCGGCAAGGGCACGCACGCGCCCTGGGACATGCCGACGAGCCCGCAGCTGGACAGCGAGATGATCGCGATCTACAAGCGTTGCGTCCAGATCCACCAGGACCTGGTCGCATACACGTCCAAGTACGCCAAGATCGCCGGCAAGACCGGGCTCCCCGTCGCCCGAGCGCTTGCGATCGCGTTCCCGGACGACCCGAAGGTGCGCGACATGTGGGACGAGTTCATGTACGGCGACGACCTGCTCGTCGCGCCGGTCTGGCAGACCGGCCAGCGCTCCCGCGACGTGTACCTGCCCGCCGGCCGGTGGCAGGACTTCTTCGACAGCAGCAAGACCTACCAGGGCCCCACGACGATCACCGTCGACACGCCGCTCGCCAGCATCCCGGCCTTCGTCAAGGCCGGCGCGCAGCCGATCGCCACGCCAAAGGCGAAGTAGCGTTCGGCGCCGGCCGCTCCTATACTCGAAGTGCTGGTTGGTATCACTCGTTCACAGTCAAGGAGGATTC
>JBGQHA010000262.1:0-4323 GCA_041497735.1 Dehalococcoidia bacterium
GCCTCGGCGAGCAGAGCGAAAACGAGGAGCGGCGCGTGATGGACGCCATGGGCCACCTGGCCGAGGCGGAGATCTACATCGACGATACCGCCGTCCAGCGCGTGTCCGAGATCCGCGCGAAGGCGCACCGGCTCCATCGTGAGCGGCCGCTCGACCTGATCGTCGTCGACTACCTGCAGCTCGTCCAGGGCTCCGCCGGCCGCTACGACGGCCGCGTCTCCGAGGTGAGCGAGATCTCCCGCGCGCTCAAAGCGATGGCGCGCGAGCTCGATGTCGTCGTCGTCGCCTGCTCGCAGCTCTCGCGCGCGCCGGAGCAGCGCGTGCCGCACGTGCCCATGCTGAGCGACCTGCGCGAGAGCGGCAGCATCGAGCAGGACGCTGACACCGTCATCTTCATCTATCGGGAAGACATCTATGTAAGCGATGAGCAGTGGCAGGCGATGCACCCGGACCGGCCGTTCCCCGAAGGCATCGCGCAGATCATCGTGGCCAAGCACCGCAACGGGCCTACGGGAACGGCGCACCTGCGTTTCCGCAAGCACCTCACCCGCTTCGAAGACCTCGCGACCATGGAGCCGGAGCCGGCGTACGACGCATATGCCTCGGCTTAACGAGCTACTGAACGGTTCTAGGCACGACGGCGCTGAAGCGGTCCCCAAGTTTCTAGCTTCCAGCCCCCAGCCTCCAGTTTCCGACGATAACGCCTGCAAGACCTGCCACGGTACGCGCTTCGTCCGCCGCGATCTCCCGATCGATCATCCCGAGTTTGGACAGGCCGTGCCCTGCCCCTGCGTCCAGAACGAAAACGCGCACGAACGCCAGGCGCGTTTGCAGCGCTACAGCAACCTTGGCCCGCTCACCCGCCTCACGTTCGAGAACCTGATCTCGCCCGGGCGGAGCGGCAATTCACGGCATCAACAGATCTTTGTTCGCTGCCTGGAACATGCCAAGGAGTTCGCGAATGACCCGCAGGGCTGGATCGTCATCGGCGGTCCTTCGGGGTCCGGGAAGACGCATCTTGGCGCGGCAATCGCCAACCAGTGCATCCGGCGCGGCATTCCGGCCTTCTTCATCGTCGTTCCCAACCTGCTCGATCACCTTCGCGCGGCCTATCGGCCCAACGCCGATGTCGGGTACGATCAACTCTTCGAGCAAGTGAGCAACGCGCCGGTCCTGATCATGGATGACCTGGGCGCCGAAAGCCACACTCCCTGGGCGGAAGAGAAGCTCTTTCAGATCGTCAATCATCGATTCAACGCTCGACTGCCAACCGTGGTGACGACGAATCTCCCGCTCAACAAGCTCAACGATCGGCTGAGAACGAGGTTTGGCGATCCATCGACTTCCGTTCCCCACGCCGATCCCATCGCTCGTGTCTACATCCTTGAAGAGCATGGTCCCCTTGACGACTGGGAATTCAACATGCTCGATCTGGCGAGAACCAGAGAGATGACCTTCTTGACGTTCGACCACGACGACAACCTCTCGTCCCGGGACCGCGACTGGCGAGAACGAGCATTCCAGGTGTCACTGGAGTATGCCCGCGAACCAACGGGCTGGCTCGCTCTTCTGGGTGGGCGGGCCAAGGACCGGAGCCATTTGCTTGCCGCCATCGCTAATCAGCGCCGGGAGTTGGGTCCCTTGCTGGTGCGCGTGAATGACCTTCTGGACTATTTGCGCCACTCCATGCGAGCGGAAGGCGATGACGACTATTACAGCCGCAAGCAAGCCCTGCGTTCGTGCCCGTTCCTACTGCTGGACGAATTGGAGCTCGGAACCGGAAGCGACTATGCCAGGCGCGAGCTGCACGATCTGCTGAGCTGGCGACAGATGGCACGCCTTCCTACGGTTGTCGGCTCTCCGAATGAAATAAACGACTTCCTGGGCGATGCCGGGTGGGCGCGGCTTGGAAAGCTCCTGAGGGCGCCTGATTTCGTCAACGAAGTGGCGGTCGGGGAGACGCCTCAAGATGAGCGGCTTGAGCCTAGCAAGGCGCCGCGGTCCAAGAAGCGCCCGTAAGCCTTCTTGACGCGCGTGCCGTAGAACGAACTTCAAACTTCGAGCCTCGAACCCCTGGAACTTCCTTGCGCCCTCGCGCCGCGATGCCCTACACTCCCGTCGCTACGCTGTCCTGGTGGCAGGCGGCATCACGGCATCCATGGAGGGATCGGTGATGTTTGAGGATAAGACGCTCACGTGCAAGGACTGTCGCGAGACCTTCGTCTTCACGGTGGGGGAGCAGGGCTTCTATCTCGAAAAGGGGCTCCTCAACGAGCCCCAGCGCTGCGCCAACTGTCGCGAGTGCCGCCGCCGCGAGCGCACAACGTCGCCGCAGGTGACCGCCGTCGTCTGCGCCGAGTGCTCGCGCGAGACCACGGTGCCATTCGTGCCGCGGCTGGGCCGTCCCGTCTACTGCAACGACTGCTATAGCCGCATGCGATCGTCCGTCGCTTAAGGCCGCGGCGTCTCCGCGCGCTCTGGCACATCGACGACGTGGCCGGGCACCCACGCGCCGTCGCCGTCCTCCCAGATCTCCTTCTTCCAGATCGGGACGGTCTGCTTGATGCGATCGACGGCGTACAGGCACGCTTCGAACGCCTCCGCGCGATGCGCCGACGACACGGCGACGAGCAGACTCGCCTCGCCGATCGCCAGCCGTCCGGTGCGGTGCTGCACGGCGATACCTGTGATCGGCCAGCGTGTGCGCACGTCGTCTGTCACTTCCCGCAGCTTACGAACCGCCATCGCCGGGTAGGCGTCGTACTCCAGCGCCACCACGCGCTGGCCCTCGCTGTTGTTCCGCGCCACGCCGTGGAAGAGCAGCACCGCGCCGCTGTCGTCGCGCCGCACCGCAGCGGTCACCCGCTCCGGGTCGAGCGGCTCGTTGGTCACTTCGATGAGGTCCTCGTCGCCGCCCGATACCGGCGGGATCAGCGCCACGTCATCGTCTTCCTGTAGCGCGTGGCCAGCATCGACATATTCTTCGCCGACCGCGCAGACGGCTACAGGAAGGTGTGGGGCGAGGGCGGGGTACCGGCGCGATAGCTCGCCGCGCAGCTCGGCGACCGTGGCGCCGTCGGGCAGATCGACCGTGACTGATCGCTCGCCGGCGATATCATGCAGCCCGGCGAAGAGTCGAACGCGTACCTTCATATTCCGAAGCCTCAACTGCGAACCGCCGCAACGATCAGTATAGCCGAGCGCTCCGCGCCAGCTATCCTGTCTGCAGGAGGTGGCTGGTGGTCGCATCGTTCGCTCGCGCGGCAGTCGAGCTGCTCTTTCCGTCGCATTGCCTCGGCTGCGGTCGGGGCGGCGCGTTCCTCTGCGATGACTGCGCCTCGCAGCTCACTCCTGCGCTCCCGCCGCGCTGCCCGCGCTGCTGGGAGCCGCGTTCGGTGGCCGGCGAATGCCTCGCCTGCCAGGATAGCCCTCCCGCGTTCGACGCGCTGCGCACCGCGTTCGTGTACCAGGGCCTCGCCCGCGAGATGGTCCAGGCGCTCAAGTACCGCGGCGTGACCGCGCTGGCCGGCCGCATGGGCGGCCTGCTCGCTGAAGCTGCCCGGAGTCAACGCCTGGAGGCGGATGTGATCGTGCCTGTGCCGCTCTCCGGCATGCGCAAACGCACTCGCGGCTACAACCAGGCCGAAGCCCTTGCCGTGGCCCTCGGCCGCGAGCTCGGTCTGCCGGTCGCGCCGAAGGCGCTCGTTCGCCGCCGCCACACGCCTCCCCAGGCCCGCCGCGCCGACGCGGAGGCGCGCCGCGCGAACGTGGCCGGCGCCTTCGTCGTCGCCGCGACCTCCATCGCCGGCCAATCCGTCCTCCTCATCGATGACGTAGCGACAACTGGGGCCACTCTCTCCGCCTGCGCGTCGGCACTTCGGGAGGCCGGTTCGATGCCAGTCTGGGCCCTCACCTTCGCCCGCGAAGACTAAGCCCCCGCCTTGCGGGAGGGCTCTGCTCTACATAAGATGAACTCGGTGGCCGGTGGTGGCTGTTATGAACCTCTCCCCGCCGGAGTTAGGATTTCTGAACGACATGGATTCGTTTTCCTCCCGCGCTACCCCTCACCGTCGAGCTGCGCCCCCGGCTGTTGGTGGCTCTGGCCTGTGGCCTGGGCGCGGCCGCTGGCTCGGAATGAGTGTCGCACTGCTCATCGTCGCGGCCGTCGGTGGCTCCGTCTTTTTCGACTCGCGTCCCCCCAAGGCAAGCGCGGAGAACGCCCAAATGGACATCAGCGCCAGCTCCGGCTTCAGCAAGTGCAGCCCGGATGTGAAGTGCAACTTCACCGCGGGCAGCAAGATCACTCTTCTCATCAGCGCACCC
>JBGQHA010000263.1:0-4303 GCA_041497735.1 Dehalococcoidia bacterium
ACCGGCCGTGTGCACGCCAGGCTGGTCGCTGAATCGGTGCGGCGCACGATCACGTGCTACAACATTGTCGGCGAACTACCCGGCGCCGACGACGAGACGGTCATCATTGGCTCCCACCACGACGGGCCGTGGGCGTCGGCCGTGGAGGACGGCTCCGGCATCGCGCTCGTCCTAGCGCAAGCCGAGTACTGGGCGAAGGTCCCGCAGCGTGAACGGCCACACCGCCTCATATTCTTGCTGAATGCCGGTCATATGGCCGGCGGCGCCGGCGTGCACGCCTTCATCGATGCGCATCGCGACGAGCTCGACAGCGTCGTGCTCGAACTACACCTAGAGCACGCCGCGAACGAATGCGTGGAGCAGGACGGCGTGCTCCAGCCGACGGGACAGCCGGAAGCACGCTGGTGGTTCACGAGCCAGATCGCGGAGCTCGAAGACGCCGTGCGCGATGCTCTGCAGGCGGAGCGCCTCCACCGTTCCTTCATCTTGCCGCCGACAGTCTTCGGCCCGCATCCGACCACCGACGGCGGTCCGTTCCACGCGGCGGGCGTGCCGCTCGTCAACTTCCTCACTGCGCCGTTCTACTTGTTCGACGAACAGGACACGCTCGACAAGATCCATCGGCCCAGCCTCGTGCCCGTGACGCGCGCGGCGGTCCGGCTGATCGAGTGGACGGCGGGGAGATCGGCGCGAGAGGTGCGGGCAGCCGTGCGCCAGTAGCTCCGCCATGCCATCGTCGGACCGCACGCCCTACAGACGTAGCGACGAGCGCAGGTGAGAGCATTCGTGCTTCCAGACGACCCGGCCGCCACCTAGTCGGCCGAGAGTTTAGAAGCGCGCCTGCCTACCAAGGGACAGCCTAACGTCCAGCACCCGCAGGCAGGTTGTCGATGAGTCCTGCGCTGTATTGCAGCACCAGGGCGGCATCGATGGCGTCGGCCGCGCCGCTGTGATTGACGTCGGCGTTCTGCTCGCACACAAACGAGCTGATGAGACCGGCTCCGAACTGAAGTAGCAGCGCGGCATCGATGGGGTCGGCCTGCCCGCTGCAGTTGACATCGCCTGGCTGGCCCGGCGCGGCCGGCGTCCGCGTAGGCGTGCGCGTCGGCGTGACGGTAGGCGTGGAGGTGTCCGTGGGCTGTGGCGTGCCGGTGAGTGGCGGGGAGCTCGTCGGAGACGGACTGAGAACCAGGGGCGTGGGAGTGCTCGTTAGCGTGGCAGGCGTTGCTTCACAGTTTACGGATAGGCTCTCATCGCTCAACTCGGCATATGCAGTTAAGTGATCGTCGACGAGGTCAGTGTTACCGGGGCCATGCGCCAACGTGATCGTCGACCCTGTGGAGCTCATGGGACACTGAAACACGGCGCGCATCAACACGCCCAGGTATGTCGAGCTTGGATCTCCGATCCCGACACCGCAGCCGGCATAGAGACGGCCCGGTGTCGAATCGTTGGAGCCGGCGAGCACGCAACCCGGCCAGACGCCTGCGCCTGTTTGGGCGATGGACTCTAGTGACACACCGACAAAGTTGATCCACAAATCGTATCCTTTGTACGCAAGCCCGGTTGGAAGGGCGTTCAGCTTGAAGTCCAAGGTGAAGGTCTCGCCATCGTTGAACGAGCACTTCGCGGGCCCGGAGCTACTGTCACAGGCAGTTCCCACGCCGATTGAGAAGTCAGGCGACCCGGGCGGGGGCGTTAAGGCGGCGTTTGTGTTGCTGGACACCGAACGTGTCATCTCGTAGGGGCCAGCTTTGTCCGCGAGCGCTGAGGACAGCTTGCTGCGGCTGATCGCTGCTCGAACCGCCAAGGCCCGCATCGCGTTCAGGGGTTGCGCGCACATGGCGGACACGCCAACAGCGGTCGCCAGCGCGAGGAGTGCAAGCTGTCTGGTTCGCCATCTCATAGCGCCCCTCGCATCCAGGAAGCGAAGCTGTCACGGTCGAACTACCGACGATCCAACAGAGCGTATCACATGCCGAGCCCCCTATGACCCAAGGAGGGCGACGCCCCTATTTCGTCTCGGTTAGGAGACTTGCATAGGTTTCGACTAGTGACAGGTTGGCCGATCTACGAGACAATCCTGGCATGGTGGCATCTCATGGCGATCCTTCCTCGCTGACCCCTCGCGAGCGCGAAGTCCTCGAACTGCTGCGGCTTGGCCTGACCGATGCGGTCAAGGAAGCGGACGACTTCTACGGCTTGACGGTCAACCTCGCCGGTCGCATTGCCGACGCCGCGGCTGGCGGTAGGATCCTGGTGTCGTCCGTCCTTCGAGATCTTGCCGACGGAAGGCACGAGTTCCGGTTCGACGCAGCCCGTGAGCTGGAGCTCTGGGGCTCGGCCGGCCAGCACACCGCGTACACCCTCCGCTGGCAGCGCGGACGCCCTACCACCACCAGTGTCCCTTGGTGTCACCTCCCCGGCGTCCGCAGCTTGCCTGGCTCTTGATCACTGGCATGAGTAACGTGATAAGGCTGTGACGGCTAACGACATTGCCAGACTTTGCGCCCCGGTCGAGGCATTGGTTGGCCGCAAGGTCGTCGCTTGGGCGCCGGTCCCTACGGGCTATACGCAGGCAGCACGTTGGATAGCGAGCTTCGACGACGGCTCGTCTGCCTTCGTGAAGGCCGGCACGGACGATAGCACCGATCAATGGCTGAAAGCCGAGCTAGACGTCTACCGCTCCGTACATGCCGATTTTCTGCCGGCCTTGCTTGGCTCGAGCAGTACCGAGGACGGTCGCTCGTTGCTCCTCCTCGAAGACCTGAGCGGTGGCCTTTGGCCTCCTCCTTGGTCGCCGTCATTAGTCGAGCGAGTGCTGTCTACACTTTCTCGTGTGGCAAGCACTCCTGTTCCCGCGGGCATACCCTCCATAGAAGACCAGCGTCCGCACGTGAGCGGCTGGCCCATGGTCGAACGCGATCCCGCGCCATTCCTATCGCTCGGCGTTTGCTCATCTCAGTGGCTCGGCCGTGCACTGCCGGTCTTGCTGCGGGCCGAACGCGAGGCGGTGTTTGAAGGCGAAGCATTCCTTCACTTTGATGTGCGTAGCGACAACATCTGCTTCTCTGGTGACCGAACGCTCCTCGTCGATTGGAATTGGGCATCGTTCGGCAACCCTTCCCTCGACATCGTCACTTGGTTGCCCAGTCTTCGCAGCGAAGGCGGCCCATCGCCCGACGAACTGTACTCCGGCGAGCCCGAGCTCATCGCGTGGTTCGCCGGCTACCTCGCTGGCCGCGCTGGGCTGCCGCCGCCTCAAGGACTCGAAGGCGTTCGTACTGTGCAGTCTCGGCAGCTGACGGTGGCACTGCCGTGGGCGGCTCGAGCGCTCGGTCTCCCACAGCCCGCATGAGCGTGGGTCTCACGCAGTCACTTCCACCAGCGAAGGCTCGCGCCTGCTCCGCCGGAACGCTCCAAACGCTAGCGCCATGCCTGCAAGCAGCGCTACGTCGGCCGGGTTGAACACGATGCCCGCACCCACATCGATAAAGTCGGTGGCGGCGCCGAAGACAGCGCGGTCCACCAGGTTGCCCAACGCCCCGCCCGCCTGCAGACCGAGGGCCACGGCCGGCACCCAGCCCGTCGCCCCCAGCCGTCGCGCGTACAGCGGTATCAGCGCCAGCCCGAGCGCAGCGATGAATATCCAGACCCAGAGCCCCTGGAAGAAGCCGAGGGTGCTTCCCGCGTTCTCCACCCGCACCAACCCGAGCGGCCCCGCCAAGTGAAAACGGTCGCACGCACTGGCTGGCGGCGCCGAGCACACCGCCAGCGTCTCGCGGACGAGGACCTTCATCGCCTGGTCAACCGCCAACACCAGCGTTGCTACGATTGTCGTCTTCAAGACCAGCTCTCTCGGTCCCATCTCAAGCCTCCCTCGTCAGAATCGAACACTTCTTTGTGACTAGGTTACGTGGATTCTTGGCGCAGCCTCGACCAGCACTACGATGGCCGGCACGGCCGCGACGCCGAGCACCAGTAGGCGCTCCTTGATCTGCTTCAACATTGGTCTCACCTCCCTTCCTGAATCGAACACTTCTTTTGTGACTAGCTTATGTGGATCTTTGGCGCGGCCTCGACCAGCACTACGATGGCGGGTACAGCCGCGACGCCGAGCACCAGCAGGCGCTCCTTCATCTGCTTCAACATCTGTCTCACCTCCCTCCTCCGAATCGAACACTCCCCGAGCGATTACCAGCTGATCCTTGGCGCCGCCTCGACTAGGACGACGATGGCGGGTATGGCCACGAGGCCTAGCACCAGCAGGCGCTCCTTGAATTGCTTCAACATCTGTCTCACC
>JBGQHA010000264.1:0-4232 GCA_041497735.1 Dehalococcoidia bacterium
ATCCGCGCCTTCGTCGAGAACGTGGCGGAAAGCGATGCTGAGCTGTTCGCGCGACGCGTGCGAGAGGGTCGTGTGCGCGACTGCCACGGCGACCTGCGCACCGACGCCGTCTGCTTTACGGAAGACCACGCTTGTGTGTTCGACTGCATCGAGTTCAACGATCGCTTTCGTTACTCCGACGTCGCCGCCGACATCGCCTTCCTGGCGATGGACCTGGAGTTTCGCGGGAGGCGTGACCTATCGGACGAGCTGATGGGCCGCTATCTCGAGGACACGCTCGACTCGACGCTGCCGCTACTGCTGCCGTTCTACAAGTGCTACCGCGCCTGCGTGCGGGGCAAAGTGGACGGCTTCCAGCTCGACCGGCCGGAGATCGATGAGGCGCAGAAGGCGCAGGTTCGCGATGCAGCCCACCGCTACTTCGAGCTGGCACACGAGTACGCGACGCACCTCACCCCGCGAACGCTGATGATTACGGTCGGCGTCACGGGCAGCGGTAAGAGCTACCTGGCGAACGCGCTTGCGGCGCGTCTGGGTGCCGCCATCTTCTCCTCCGACGCGACGCGGAAGCGTTTGCTCGGCATCTCCGCTACGGAGCGGCGCTTCGAGCCGTTCGAAACGGGATCGTATGCCCCAGAGATTACCGATCGCACGTACGAAGCGCTCCTCGGCGAGGCCCGGACATGGCTCGAGCGTGACAAGCCGGTGATCCTAGACGCGTCATTTCTCGCTCGCAAGCACCGCGAGGCAGCCCTGCAGCTCGCGCTTGAAACTGAGACGCCGTTCTTCGCGCTCGAGTGCGAGGTGGACGAAGCAACGATCTTCACGCGGCTGAGTGATCGCCGCGGCCAGGAACGCGTTGTCTCGGACGGGCGCTGGGAGATCTACCAGGCGCAGCAGGAGAGCCGTGAGCCGGTCGATGAACTGCCCTTCGGCTCGCACGTCCTGGTCGACACCTCGCTGCCGCTGAAGGGGCAGCTCGCGACCGTGGTGGATCATGTCCTAACCCCGGCCGAACGGCCGTAACGCGAACGTAACAGATCGAAGGGACTGGCGGCGGCGCGGCGTATTACAATGGCGTTATGGCGACCGAGCAAAGCGCGCGACCGGCCACCGAAGTCACCATCCGCCTGGCGGAAGAGCGCGACCTGGCGCGCCTGACGGAGATCTACAACCACTACGTCCGCGAGACGCCAATCACATTCGACCTCGAGCCGTACACGGTCGAGACGCGCCGCGCGTGGCTCGACAAGTTCTCGCAGCGCGGCCCGCACCGGCTTGTCGTCGCCGAGCAAGACGGCCTGGTGCTCGGCTATGCCGGCACCACCGGCTTCCGCGACAGGCGCGCGTACGACACAACGGTCGAAACGACGATCTACTGCGCTCCCGACGCCACCGGCCGTGGTCTCGGTACGCTGCTCTACGCCGCGCTCTTCGATGCCCTCCGCGGCGAAGACATCCGCAGCGCAATCGCAGGCACCACATTGCCCAACGACGCTTCGATCGCGATCCATGAGCGCTTCGGTTTCACGCTTGTCGGCGTCATGCACGAAGTCGGGCGCAAGTTCGACCGCTACTGGGATGTCGCCTGGTACGAGAAGGCTCTCGGCTAGCCTGAGTCCAGCGCCGCGCTGATCCGTCCGAACATACTCGATGGAGGCCGCCTCGCGGCGTCATCGCGTATGCCTTTACGCTTCACCATCTTTCGCGGCGCTTCGTGGACGGAGGACGATACGCGGCGCGTCCTCGAGGAACCGATTCCGCCGGACATTACCGACTTCCCCTTCGAAGCCTCTCTCGGCCACGGCCGGATCATCCGCGCCGCCGGGGCGGCGCTGGCAACGCTCGTTCCCTTTTCTCTCATCCTGTTCGACTTCGGGCTGGTCTTCACCCCCGCATCCATCGCGCTGCTAACGGCCGCCGGCGCCGTCGCCCTGCTGGGGCTCTGGTTGCAGATCGCGCGCAGCTATACCTCCCTCCGCATCGGGGATGACGGCGTTCGTCTGCAAGGCCCGCTCGATTCCACAACACTTTCATGGTGGGCCATCGACAAAGTCGAGACGACACCCACCGCGTCCGCGTTCCGGTTCTTCACCGACCGAAAACAGACGACCATCAAGACGGCCGATCTCTCCCGCGACCAGCACGAGCGCCTGCTCCTCGTGATCGCCGCGCGCATCGAGCCCCGAGGTCTGCGCATCGTCCTGCGCTCGCGGAATCGATTCAACTTCGCCAGCAGCGGAGACTTGCTGGGCATCGTCGGACACCTCTTCCTGACCGGCGGCCTCGTGGTTGCGGGACTGAACACCACCTATGCGCTCGGCATTCGTTGTAGCGTTGCGAGCAATTACTTGCAGACCAGGTTCGGTACGGCTGATCATCGCGGCTGTGTCATCTTGCGCGTCAGCGGTGCGGCAGATCGCGCCGGTATCCATCAGGGCGACCTGATGATCGAAATGAACGGGATGCCGATCACCAGCGGATCGCAGTTCTCAACCTTGTTCACCGACGCGAAGGGGTGGCACTTCACGTTCACAGTCCTGCGTCCGGGCGTTGACCAGCCGCTGCATTTCGATGTCTACACCGCAAAGGGAGGCGGCAAGAGCCCGCACACCGAACAGACCGATCCCCTGTTCTACTACCTGCGCGCCCGCGGGAATGCGGCGGAAGGGCAGGTGGACGGCCCGATCGACGACTACACGCAGGCTATCGCCATGGATCCCGCGTTCGATCTCGCCTATCTGTATCGCGCGGATCTGCGAACCGAAGGACCGCGCCGCGATCTCCCGGTGGCAGAGCGTGACGCGATCGCAGGGCTGCAGTTGAGTCCCGCTCTCGCCGAAGCGCACCGCTACACGGCCGCTGTCTATCGAGACGAAGGCCGCAGGCCCGAGGCCGTCAACGAAATGCAGCAGGCCATCCAGCTCGATCAGTGCGAAGCTGGGTTTACAAAATACAACGTCGACTGCGCGCGGGACTACATGAATCTCGCGACAATGATTGATGTGCCGGATAAGAGCGTCTACGCGCAATACGAAGACCGCGCCATCGAGTTTTATCCGGGCTTTTCTAGTCCGCACTACCTCGCCGCATGGGACTACTTCGAGGCTGGTGACGTCGCCACGGCGCGAGAGCGAGCTCGGAGTTACCTTGCCTTTCCGAGATCACAGCGCAACCCGCAGGCGGACTGGGAGATGAATAGCTTCATTCTGACACCGAAGGGAACGCCCGTCTCGCCGCCTCCACTCGACAACGTGACACCGTTGCAGTTCTTCAACGAACAGGGGACGCCGGTCCCGTACGTGACGTTCGAGCCATAGAACGCCGCATTTCGAACGCGGGCTCTAGGCTTGGCCCTCGTGCCCGAGCGCGACGGCGGCTTCGAGCGCCACATCAATCATGCTGTCGATTGCCGTGAGGAGATCTTCGTCGCGGAGCCGTTCGTGCTGTCCGGCGGCGTTCGAGACGGTGAGCACGCAGCCGGCGTCCAGCCCGCGCAGCGCAGCGACGGCAAAGATGGCGCTCGCCTCCATCTCCTGCGCCAGCACGCCACGCGCGGCCCAACGCTCGCGCCACGCGGGCGTCACCGAATAGAGCGCGTCCTCTGTCGCGACCAGCCCGATGTGGTGGCGCGCGCCGAGCCGCTCGCAGGCGCCGGCCAGCGCGCGCACGACGCGAAACGATGCCGTGGGCGCATACGGCTCGCCGTCCATGTACAGCTTGGTCGTCCCTTCGATCGGACACGCGGCCGTCGCCACGATCAGGTCCCGCGCCTCGATCTGCGGCTGCGCGCTGCCGCAGGTGCCGATGCGGATCAGCGTCTTCGCTCCGAGCATCGCCAGCTCCTCGACAACGATGGCGGCTGACGGCGCGCCCATGCCCGTCGTTTGCACCGATACTCTCACGCCGCGGTACGTGCCGGTGTAGCCGAGCAAGCCGCGGTACTCGTTGTAGCAGCGCGCGCCCTCGAGCCGGCCCGCGACACGAGTTGCCCGCCCCGGGTCGCCGGGCAGCAGCACGACGGGCGCGACGTCACCCGTCTGTGCGCGAATGTGGATGGGCGTTTTCAGTATGCGGCCTCTGCAGTGTAGGCTTCGTCCAGCAGCTCGATCAGATGGACGACGCGGCCGGAAAGCTTGTGCCGGCGCAGGCCGGCCTCCAGCTGCATCATGCAGCCCGGGTTCGCCGTCGCGATGACATCGGTGCGCGTGGAGGCAACATCGCGCATCTTA
>JBGQHA010000265.1:0-4224 GCA_041497735.1 Dehalococcoidia bacterium
TCGCCCATCGCGCGGAAGATGCCTTCGAAGTCGCCCTGCTGCATCGGAAGGAGCTTCTCGAGCGAGCCGCGGTAGCGGCCCATCGGACCCTCCAGCTCGCCGCGCAGCTCCGAGAGCCGCTCTTCGAGCTGCTGCTGCTTGTCGCCGCTCGATCGGGCGCGCTCCTTCTCGAGCGCGAGGACTTCGCTTTCCAGCGCCTTGGCTTCCGCCGCGGCGAGGATCATCTCGCGCACGATGGGCAGGCGGTCGGTCTGAAAGAACATGTGCTCCGTGCGGCAAAGGCCGATCCCCTGTGCGCCGAACGCGACGGCTTTCGCGGCGTCCTCGGGGTTGTCGGCGTTGGTGCGCACGGCGAGGCGGCGCAGCTCATCTGCCCAGCCGAGGAACTCGCTCAGCTTGGGGAACATGTCCGCATCGACGGAAGGAATGAGGCCGAGGAGTACGCGGCCACTCGATCCATCGATCGTCACGATCTGTCCTTCAGCGATGGTGAGACCGCCGGCGGACATCGTATGGCCCGCTTCGTCGACGCTGATCGTCTCGCAACCGGCGACGCAGGGGATGCCGAAGCCGCGCGCGACGAGCGCCGCGTGGCTGGACATACCGCCGCGCTGCGTGAGGACGCCGCGCGCCGCCTGCATGCCGTGGATGTCATCGGGCGATGTCTCCTGGCGCACCAGCAGCACGCTTCTGCCTTCGTGGCCGAGGCGCGCGGCGGCGTCCGGATCGAAGACCGCTTCCCCGGCCGCTGCGCCGGGCGACGCAGGCAGACCGCGCGCCATCTCGAGGAAGCGCGCCTTGTCCAGCAAGGCCGAGCGCTGGTCGTGTGTCATCGAATCCCAGTCGGCGCCGCGCAGCGTGCCGATCGCGCCCTCGCCGCCGAAGCTGAGCAGCGCGGTCGTGGGCAACGTCTTCGTCTCTTGTAGATCGCGCACAGCATCCCGGCTGACGACGAAGATCATCTCGGCCTTGCCATCGATGGCTTGCTGGAGCTGCCGGCCGAACTCGCTCAGCTGCACTGTTTGCACACGCGGATCGAGCTGTGGGTGCAGCAGGTCGTCGAGGCGGCCCGGCGCGACGCGCAGGACGGCTTCGCCTTTCGTGATCAGCCCCTCATGCATCATGTCGACGGCGATCTCGACCGCGGCGCGCGTGGCGCGCTTGGCGACGCGGCACTGGAGCATGTAGAGCCGTCCCTGCTCCACGGTGAACTCGATGTCCATCATCTCGCGGTAGTGCTGCTCGAGCTTCTGCGAGATCTCTGCGAGCTGTTGGTACAGCTCGGGACGCTCGCTCTTGAGCTGGCTGATCGGCGTGGGCGTGCGGATGCCAGCGACAACGTCCTCGCCCTGTGCGTTGCGCAGAAACTCGCCGGTCAGGACCTTCTCGCCGGTCGAGGAGTCGCGCGTGAACGCGACGCCGGAGCCGGAGTCTTCGCCCATGTTGCCGAAGACCATCGACTGCACGTTGACCGCGGTGCCAAGATCGTCAGCGATGCGCTCGATGCGGCGATAGGTGATCGCGCGCTCGGTGTTCCAGGACCTGAACACGGCCTCGATGGCGAGCTCGAGCTGGCGCATGGGGTCGTCCGGGAACGGCGACCCGGTCTCTTCTTTCACCAGCGCGCGGAAGCGCTCCGCGACCTCGCGGAGGGCGTCGGCCGGCATCTCCGCGTCGGTCGCGACGCCGGCGCGCCCCTTCGCCTCCTGAAAGATCGCGTTGAACTTGCGGCGCTCGATCTCGAGGACGATGTCGCCGAACATCATGATGAAGCGGCGCCAGGAGTCGTAACCGAAGCGCGCGTCGCCCGTCGCGGCGATCAGGCCCTGCAGCGTCTCGTCGTTCAGGCCGAGGTCGAGGATGGTGTCCATCATGCCGGGCATCGAGAACTTCGCGCCGGAGCGGACGGAAACGAGCAGCGCGCGCTTGGGATCGCCGAAGCGCTTGCCCGTTTGCTCTTCGACTTGGCGGAGCGCGGCGTGGACGCCGTCCATCGTGCCGGCGGGGAGCTTGTTGCCGGAGCGGAGGTACTCGATGCAGGCCTCGGTGGTGATGGTGAAGCCGGGGGGGACGGGGAGGCCGAGGTTGGTCATCTCGGCGAGGTTAGCGCCCTTGCCGCCGAGGATGTCCTTCTGGTCCTTGTTCCCCTCGCGGAAGAGATAGACGAACTTGCGATTGGCCACGCGGCAGCCCTCCCCAGCTAGCGGCTGAACAGCGTCATGACCGGATCATGGCGTGTGGGGCGAATCCCGTCGGGAAGTATACCACGGTGGGTTTGGCGAACTCCCTCACCCCCGGCCCCTCTCCCTCGTCGAGGGAGAGGGGTGACAGCGAGCGATACGAGTGGTTGGGATGAGGAAGCGGCTACTTCTCCCGGCCGCAGTAGGTGCACCAGGTGCGGTCGCGCCAGCGCGTCCAGCGATGCGCGCCGTGCTTGCCGATGTGGAGATGCGCGAGGTCTTTGAGGAAGCGGAGCACGCTTCAGTCTAGCGCGCCTGGGGTCAGGCAAAGGCGGCGACGACTTCGTCGGAAATCCGGCGGTAGAGGTCGAAGTTGTAGGGGGGCCGGCTGAGCAAGATGAAATAGCTGACGCCCGCATCCGCGAAACGCTCCAGGACGCTGCGGATGTGCGCGGCGTTGCCGATGGCGAGCTGGTCTTTTACGTTCGACGGGTCCGTACCAGTCATGCCGGCAACCGCGGAGCTGACGGTGAGACGCCCCATTGCCATGCGTGCCTGCTCCGCGCGCGCCTCGTCGTCCAGCAGGATCAGCGGACCGAAGACAGACTTCGTGATTTCGTTCGGGTCGCGCCCAGCGTCGGCGCAGTGGCGCTCGAGCACGGCGATCTTCTCCTTCACGAGGTCCAGCGACCCCATGACGTTGATTGCGTCGCCGTATCGCGCCGCCGTGCGCAGCGTTCGCTTCTCGCCGCCGCCGCCGATGAAGATCGGTGGGTGCGGCCGCTGGACGGATGGCGGTGAGAACGGCGCCTGCTGTAGTTGGTAGTACTTGCCTTTGAAATCGACCGGCGCCTCCGCCTGGAAGAGCAGGCGGGTGAGCTGGACAGCCTCCTCGAGCCGGGCGCAGCGTTCTTTGACGCTCGGGAAGGGAATGCCGTATGCCTGGTGTTCGCCTTCGTGCCAACCGGTACCAATGCCGAACTCCAGCCGGCCATGCGAAATGTGATCGATCGTGGCAGCCATCTTCGCGAGCACGGCAGGGTGTCGATAGGTGTTACCGGTGACCAAGCAGCCCAGGCGCAGCCGCTCCGTCGCCTGTGCCGCCGCCGCGAGCGCGGTCCAGCCCTCCAGGCAGGTGTCGTTTGGGTCCTGTCCCGGCATAGGCGGCACAAAGTGATCGAACGTCCAGATGTTGTCGAACGCCGTCTCGCGATCCAGGAACTGCCAGAACTCCAGGACGTGATCCCATGGCAGGTTCGCGAGGCCGGTCTGGATGCCGAAGCGAATCTTCGCCATAGTTAGGCGTTCTGCTTCGCCCAGGCGGCGAGATCGAAGTAGTCGCGCCAGGCGGCGATCTTGCCGTCGCGGATCTCGAAGACGCCCATCACCGGCAGCTGGACGTTCTTGCCGGAGCCGACGAATCCATCGACGCGCTCGGTGAGCACGACGTTGCCCGCCGCGGCGATGTTCAGCACCTGCCACGGGCAGTGCTCGAACGGGGCGGAGAACTGCTCGATGACGCCCTTGATGGCGTCCTTGCCCTGGATCGGCTGGATGGGCATGTTGTGGTAGATGGCGTCGTCGGCGAAGAAGTCCATGATCGTGGGGACGTCGATGTCCTTCCAGGCGGCGCAGAAGCGCTTCACGAGATCGATGTTCTCTTGCTCAGACATGGTTTGTTCTCCTTATCGAAAAGCAGGTGGCGACCCTTCGGCTGCGCTCAGGGCAGGCTCTGAAGGTCGCCCCTACCGAGATTTCGTGCCGTGGTGGCGACCCTTCGACTGCGCTCAGGGCAGGCTCTGAAGGTCGCCCCTGCGGTGCTACGCGATCGTCGCGGCGGCGTTCGCGATGACGACTTCGTTGCGCTCGGCCGCCTTCGCCTGCACGATGACGTTGCTGCCGGAGTCGCGCCAGATCTCGGTCACGATCGTCTCTCCGGGATAGACGACACCGGCGAACCGCACCTCGAACGACTTGAAGCGTGCCGGATCGCCGCCGCAGCACGAATGCAGGACCGCGCGGCCGACGTGCCCGAACGTGCACA
>JBGQHA010000266.1:0-4181 GCA_041497735.1 Dehalococcoidia bacterium
CGTCGTCGTCCGTCCCAGGTTGACCGCTCCGTTCGAGCCGATCAGCCCGGCGCAGGCCTCGACGAGCCTCGATCCGCTCAGAAGCGACAGTACCGCCACCGCGCTAACCGTCCCGATAATGGTGAGCCTTCGCATGAGCGTGCCTCCTCAGCCAGAGTGTGCCCTTATCGCTCAAGACGTTCCGGAGGCGCGTGTTGTTCCCTCCCGGCGGAGGCGATCGGTAGCCCGAATTCGAGACGCTCTGCTATACTTGGTGCCACCCTCTCGAAAGGAGCTCTGCGATGCCCGAGGAGATGGCCTACTTCCAGCGCAGCTTCATGCCGCTCAGCGAGGCCAAGATCAGCGTAAAGACGCACGCCTTCCTCTACGGCACCGCTTGCTTCGAGGGCATTCGCGGCAACTGGAACGCCGACGACGGCGTCCTCTACCTGTTCCGCCTGCCGGAGCACTACCAGCGCTTGCGCCGGAGCTGCTCGATCTTGCGCATCGGCCTCCCCTACGCAGAGGAGGAGCTGTGTGACATCACGAGCGAGCTCGTCGCGCGCTCCGGGTTCAGCGAAGATGTCTACATCCGCCCCATCGCCTACAAGAGCGAAGAGACGATCGGGCCGCGCCTGCACGACATCGACGACGACTTCCTCGTCTTCGTGCTGCCGTTCGGCCCGTACCTGGACGACAGCGGCATCCGCTGCATGACGTCGACCTGGCGTCGCGTCGACGACCTCGGCATCCCGGCGCGCGCGAAGGTGAACGGCCTCTACATCAACTCGGCGCTGGCTAAGACGGAGGCGCTGGAGAACGGCTTCGATGAGGCGATCATGCTCGACGACCGCGGCCACGTCTCAGAGGGCAGCGGCGAGAACATCTTCATCGTGCGCAACGGCAAGCTGATCACGCCGCCGCCGTCGGACAACATCCTCGAAGGCATCACGCGCGAGAGCATCATGATCATTGCGCGCGAGGCGCTCGGCGTCGAGTGCGTCGAGCGCTCGATCGACCGCAGCGAGCTGTACGTCGCGGACGAGTGCTTCATGACGGGCACGGCGGCGCACGTCACCGCGGTGACCGAGGTCGACCACCGGCCCGTCGGCGCGGGCGAGCCGGGCGATATCACGAAGCGCATATCCGCGCTCTTTTACGAGACGATCCGCGGCCGCGAAGAGAAGTACGTGAAGTGGCTCACGGCCGTGAAGCCGCAGGTCAAGCAAGGAGTCAAGGCCTAGCTTGTCGTCCGAGCTGCACCCCCCGCGTTCGCTCGGGCTGCTGGTCGGTTGCGCGCTGGCGGCGTGGTGCTTCACGCTCACCAGCCTCCTGCTCTGGAGAGGCCTCACGCAGCCCGTCGACTTGCCCGTCGTAGGCGAGTACATCGCTGCGACGTTCTTCTTCGGCCTCGGTCTGCTGTTCGCTTACTGGACATACAGCCTGTTTACGTTGCGCTACCACCTCGATCGCAACGGGCTCAACATCCGCTGGGGCGACATCCATCAGCTCATCCCGATGGACCGCATCCAGCGCCTGATCCCCGGCCGCGAGCTGCCGCCGCCGCGCGTGCGGGGTGTGAGCTGGCTCGGCCACCACGTCGGACAGGGGAAGGTGGGCGATCTGGGCGATGTGATGTTCTACGCGACGCATCGCACGCACGAAGAGCTGCTCTACGTCGTCACCACCGGCGGCACCTACGCGATCTCGGTTCCCGATGACACGAACTTCGTCGCCGACCTAGAGGGCAACCGCAAGCTCGGGCAGCTCGTCTCGCTGCCGCAGGTGACGGAGCGCCATGCGTTCGCCGCGCAGCCGTTCTGGCAGGACCCGCTGGCCCAGCTCCTGGCGCTGCTAGCCGCGATCGCGTGCGCCGTCATGCTAGGCTACGTCTTCCACAGCTACCCCGGCCTGCCGGACAGCATCCCGTTCTCGTTCCCCGCCCTCAGCGGCGTAACGCGCGTCGACAGCAAGCACGAGCTGCTCCGCATCCCCATGACAGGCGTCGGCCTCCTGCTGTTGAGCCTGGGGCTGGGCTTCGTGCTGCACGCGTGGGAGCGCGCGGTCGGTTATCTGCTGTTCCTCGGCGCGATCGGCGCGCAGATCATTCTGCTCTCGGCGGCAGTCATCACCCTGAACCAGTAGGGGTCATGGCGGGTCGGGCTTAAGCCCGACAGGCTAAAGCCTGTCCCACCCGGGAAGTCTACGGTCTGATCTCGTACGCCGGGTAAGGCGCCGGATGGACGAAGCCGAGCTTCTCCGCAAGCGCGGCGGACATGTCGTTGTGCGCGTCCCACTCGGGCCGCAGCTCGCGCTCGATGCAGTGCTCGATCATCGCCGCGGCGGTCGCGGACGCTAACCCGCGCCGCCGGTAGTCCTCGTGCGTCTGGATCTCGAACTCCAGGCTGTGCGGGCTGATCGCGAACGAGGAGCAGCCCGACACGAAGCGCCCCTCGTGCTCGATGCCGAAGCCGACGCCGCGTTCGATGAACTCCTCCAGAGACGCGAAGTTGTACACCAGCGAGTCGGCGAGTTCTTCGAACCGCGCCGCGTCTTCGCTGCCGACGCGCTTCAATGAAAAGCCGTCCGGCAGCGCGCCGATGAAGCCGCGGAGGCGCGCGCGGTCCCATGCGCCGGGCTTGAACGCGACGCGCGTGCGCTGCTTCAGCCTGTCGCCAAATCGAGCGCGCAGGAGCGGGTCCCAGAGCGTGCTCGAGGTAACGACGTTCGCCCGCTCGTCGATCGCTCGGACGAGTTCCTCAGCCGCGGGGCCATTCACCTCGCCGGCAAGGAAGCAAAAGTCGGCACGCCTGCGGGCAATGAACGCGATCATGGCGACAGCTGGGCGCAGCGGGTCGTCCGCCCACACCGAGCCCATCTCACCGTCCAGCGCGGCGTCGATGCAGCCGTGCAGGCCGGGGAAGGCGGCGAAGAGCGGACGGAGACGTTCGCGCTGTCCCGGAGGCAGGTCGGCGAGCATGACGGCCCATCGTAGCACTGCGAGCCCCCCAGCAATGCATCCGCGCTAGACTGCGCATGTGACCAACTACGACACGATCATCGCCGGCGCGGGACCCGCCGGGAGCACCGCGGCGCGGCTGCTCGCGCAGCGGGGCGCACGCGTACTGCTACTCGACCGCGCCCGCTTCCCGCGCGACAAGCCCTGCGGTGGCGGCGTCACGCTCGCCGCGGCGAGCGAACTGGGGCTCGACCTCACGCCCGTCATCGAGCGCACGATCACGGACGTGCGCGTGAGCTACCGGCTCGGGAAGCCGTTCACGCGCTCGTGGCCGGAGCCGCTCGCGTACATGACGCAGCGCTGCCGCCTCGATGCGTTCCTGGCTGAGCGCGCCGTCGCCGCGGGCGCGGAGTTCCGAGACGGCGTCGCCGTTCGCGACGTGGAACTCTCAGATCGTGATGTCGTCGTGCGCGCGAACCCTTCGACTGCGCTCAGGGCAGGCGGCGACGCGTATCGCGCGCGCACGCTCGTCGGCGCGGACGGCGTGAACGGCACCGTCGCGCGCTCGCTCGGCCTGGCATCCGCCGAAGTCCCGCTGATCGCGCTCGAAGGCAACGTCCCGGCGGAAGGCGAGCTGGCAGACTCCTGGCGAAACGCGATAGCGGTCGACCTGGGCGGGACACCCGGCGGCTACGGCTGGCTCTTTCCGAAGGGCGATCACCTCAACGTCGGCGTGGGGGGCTGGCAGTGGATCGGCCCGACGCTGCGTGCGCGGCTCGCGGCGCTCTGCCGCCACCTCGGGCTCGATGACTCGCGCATGTTCGGCCTGCGCGGCTACCACCTGCCGGTGCGCGCGCGCGGCGCGGAGCTCTCGCGCGGGCCGGCGCTGCTGGCCGGCGACGCCGCGGGCCTGGTCGATCCGCTCTCGGGCGAAGGGATCCACGCCGCGTTCTGGAGCGGCCGGCTCGCCGCCGAAGCGGTCGGCGAGCTGCTCGACGGCAAGACGAACGATCTCGCCGGCTACGACACATCCATGGCGCGCGAGCTGCTGCGCGAGATCGACATGTCGCGCAGGCTGCAGCTCGCCTTCCAGCGCACGCCACGCGTGTACGTCGCGCTGATGCGCCGGAGCGATCGCTTCTGGGGCGCGATCGCGGGATTCGTGCGCGGAACGAACAGCTACTCGCGCTTGCGCCGGCGCCTCGGCCCGCTCGCCTGGGCGATCGATGGGGTGGCGGCGCTC
>JBGQHA010000267.1:0-4180 GCA_041497735.1 Dehalococcoidia bacterium
AGCGCGAACCACGGCACGAGCGCAATCGCGCTCCACAGCGATAGGATGCCGAGCATGCCGAGCGCGGGCCAGTAGTCCATCGGATCAGCCTCGCACGTCCGCCAGCGTGCGCTGCACGCGCTCACGCCGCTCCGCAAGCACAGCCGGATCGATCGGCGTGACGCGCGGCGCCTGCAGGAACGCTTCGTTGTTCCAGACGGGCCACTTCGGGTTCGCGTCGTCCTCGTATCGAGGGAACAGGTGCCAGTGCAGATGCGAGACAGAGTTGCCGAGCAGCTCGTAGTTCAGCTTTCGCGGCGCGAACGCGCGGAACACCGCCTCGGCCACGAGCGCCATCTCGTCGAGAAAGCGCGATCGTTCGTCGGGCGACAGGTCGTGCAGCTCCGGCACGCAGGTCTTGCACACGAAGATGGTGTAGCCGGGGATGTACTGGTTGTCGGCGAGCACGGCGTATCCCGTGCTCAGCTCCGCGATCAGGTAAGGGTTGTCGGTCGTGAACTTCGCGATGCGGTCGCAGATCTCGCAACGATCTGCCATCGCAGCCTAGCGACGCGTGGAGTGCGGGATCTCTTGTAGCGGGATCACCGGATCGGGCGGCGCACCGGCTGAACCGTTACCGTGGGCCGGCCCCTGCCCTGAGCCTGTCGAAGGGTCCAGCTCGGCGATCACCTTGTCGCCCTCTTCGATGAGCGCGGAGAGAAAGTCCTTCTCGTCGACGGTCTTCACGATCTCGCCCTTGCGGAAGATCACGCCGCGGCCCTTGCCGCCGGCGATGCCCAGGTCGGCCATCTTCGCCTCGCCCGGGCCGTTCACCACGCAGCCCATCACCGCGACGGTGATCGGCTTGCCCAGCTTCGTGAAGTGCTCCTCCACCTTGTTCGCCAGCGGGATCAGCTCGATCTCGATGCGCCCGCAGGTCGGGCAGGCGACAAGCGTCGGCCCGCGCTGGCGCAGGTTGAGCGTCGACAGGATGTCCCAGCAGACCGGCAGCTCTTCCTTCGGGTCGGCCGCGAGCGAGACGCGGATCGTGTCGCCGATGCCTTCCGACAGCAGAATGCCGATGCCGATCGCGCTGCGCACCGAGCCCGCGCGCGGCGTGCCCGCCTCCGTGACGCCGAGGTGGAACGGGTACGGCACCTGCGGGGCCAGCGCGCGATACGCCGCGACCATCGTGGGCACGTCGAACGCCTTCAGCGAGATCTTAATCAGGTCGAAGTCTATGTCCTCCAGGATCTTGATCTCCCAGAGCGCCGCATCGACCATGCGCTCGTGCATCGCCGGCGGCATCTCGCCGTCGGCCAGCGGCGGCAGGGGAGGCAGGCTGCCCGCGTTCACCCCGATGCGGATCGGCGTGTTGCGCGCCTTCGCCTCGCGCACCACCGTGCGCACTTTCTCGGGGTCGCGGATGTTGCCGGGGTTGAGTCGCAGGCCGTGGAAGCCGGCCTTGAGCGCAGCGAGCGCCCAGCGGTAGTCGAAGTGGATGTCGGCGATGAGCGGCGCCGGCGTCTGCCGGACGATCTCGGGCAGCGCTTCCGCGGCTGCCCTATCGGGTACCGCGACGCGGACGATCTCGCAGCCGAGGTCGGCCAGCTCGTGGATCTGGCGCAGCGTCGCCTTTACGTCCGAGGTGTCCGTCGCGCACATCGACTGCACCACGACCGGCGCGTCGCCGCCGACCTGCACGTCGCCGATGAAGACGGGCTTCGTCTGCCGCCTCTGTGTCATCGCCTACAGGGTAGCGAGATCAAGGGCCAAGGGCCACGGGCCACGGGCCAGGTCATGACGGTGGACGAAGATCTGCGGGATGAATCCCGCAGCTTCGAGCGCGGGAAGCCCCGGGTTTCAACCCGCGGGCAGGTTTCTCTTACCGGATGATCCCCTTGCCGGCAAAGAGGCGGGCGACGTCGAAGTAGGTGATGACGGCGGCCAGCGTGAGCATCGCGACGAGGCCGACGAACGACCTCCCTCACCCCGACCTGTCGGTCACCCCTCTCCCTCGTCGAGGGAGAGGGGCTTGGGGGTGAGGGAGTCGAAGGAACGCGCGTCCCGATTAATCGCCCTACCGGATGATCCCCTTGCCGGCGAACAGGCGGGCGACGTCGAAGTAGGTGATGACGGCGGCCAGCGTGAGCATCGCGACGAGGCCGACGAAGTGCACCATCGCCTCTTTCTGGGGCGCGATGCGCTTGCCGCGCCGGGCGTACTCGAGCAGCACGAAGACCACGCGTCCGCCGTCGAGCATGGGCAGCGGCAGGATGTTGAGCACGGCCAGGTTCATGCTCAGCAGCGCCGCGAAGTCCATCAACGACTTCCAGCCCGCCTCCTTCACCACCTCGCCCGTGAGCTGGGCGATGCCGATCGGCCCCGTCACCTGAAAGCCGCTGTCGCCGCCGACACCGCCCTTGATCCGCGAGATGATCTCGTTGCGGGCGAGGATGAGCGACTCCCACGACTTGTGGGCGCCGTCCGGCACGGCCTTCCAGGGCTGCTCGTGCTGCGTTTCGCTGACCGGCACCGCGACCGTCCTCGGGACGCTGGTCTCGCACGGTGTGAGGTCCTTCTCCAGCTTGGCGCGCTCAGCGTCGGAGAGCGGCTGCGTCGTCGTGTACGCCGGCCCGATCACGATGCCTGTCGGGCCCTGACCGATCGTATGGTCGACGCTCGCGCCGGCAGCATGATCGCTCGGCTTGGAGCCGCCCAGCGCCCGCTCCGTGAGGAAGAGAGTCGACGAGTCTTTGACGCAGTAAGAAAACTTCTCCTCGTTCGGCAGGCCGCGATCGATGATCAGGCCGTTGCCGTCGTCGAACCCCTTCGTCGACGCGACGGTCACCTTGATCGGCACGGCCGCTGCGGCGCTGATCGGGCTGTTCGCTCCGAGCGCCGTCGTGTACGTGTAGGGATTGGTTGACCAGCGCGCGGTCACGGGAACGTTGACGAACTGCGCGCCGCTCGTTCCTTCCGTGCGGCGCACCTTCATCGTGATCGTCTGGCCCAGGTTGAGGCGGATCTGGTAGCCGAGCTCGCTCGTGTTCTGCACGTTATGGCCGTTCACGGCGAAGACGACGTCACCCTCCTTGAGCCCGGCGTGCTCGGCCGGGCTGCCCGGGATCACGCCGCCGATCGCCGCCCGGCTGACGTCGACGGTGCGCGGGATCATGAGCGCCAGGCTGAACAGGAGGATCGCCAGGAAGACGTTCATGAACGCGCCGGCGCTGAGCACGACGAGCCGGATCCAGCGTGGCTTCGCCGCGAGGCTCCGTGGGTCCGTGGGGTCTTCCTCGCCGAGGAGGCGCACGAAGCCCCCCAGCGGCAGCGCGTTGATCGTGTACTCGGTGTCGCCGCGCTTGATGGCGCCCAGCCGCGGCGGATAACCGAGGCCGAACTCGAGGACCTTGACGCCGGCCAGCTTCGCCGTGATGAAGTGCCCCAGCTCGTGCACGACGATCAGCACGACGATGATCGCGAAGAAGGGCAGGATGTTGTGGGAAAGGACGTCCATTTAGCTGTTCTTCATGGTAGCGCAACGATGGTTGGCGGGCCCGCTCGTTGGACTCGCGAGGTCGAGGTGCGGAATGGCGCCTTGGAAGCGAGACGCGGGGTAGGGGCGTTCAATTGAACGCCCCTACGGTGGAAACGATCGGAAACGACGACACGATGAAACCATCCAGCAGCCATTGGAAGAACTCGGAATGACGGACGGTTGTCACACTTTCGCGCGGACCCAGTCCTCGGCGTACGCGCGCGCCCACGCGTCCGCCGCGAGCACGGCTTCGAGATCAGTATCGGCCGCGGGCTCATGCGCGGACAGCGCGTCGTCCAGCAGCCGAGGAATGTCCGTGAATCCTATATGTCCCGCCAGGAAGTGCGCCACCGCGACCTCGTCCGCCGCGGCCAGCGCGGCCGGGTACGTACCGCCCTTGCGCGCCGCATCGAGCGCGAGCGCCAGCGCCGGGTAGCGCGCGTAATCGATCGCGCCGAAGTGCAGCTCACCCGCGCGCGCGAGATCGAGCGGTGTCATCGCAGGATCGGTGACACGCTGCGGATAACAGAGCGCGACGCGGATCGGCAGGCGCATATCTGGCTCGCCGAGCTGCGCCTTCACGGAACCGTCGGCGAATTCGACCAGAGAGTGCACGATGCTTTCGCGGTGCAGGACGATCTCGATGCGCTCCAGAGGCAC
>JBGQHA010000268.1:0-4168 GCA_041497735.1 Dehalococcoidia bacterium
GAAAAGACGCCCATCACGTTCAGCGGCAGCGGGATTACCTGCATTGTGGGTCCCAACGGCTGCGGCAAGTCGAACGTCGTGGACGCTATTTCCTGGGTGCTCGGCGAGCAGAGCCACAAGATGCTTCGCGCCGAGCGGATGTCGGACTGTATCTTCAATGGCACGGCCAAACGTCCGCCCCTGGGTCTCGCCCAAGTCACGCTCACGCTGGTGGACCCGGATCTTGCTGACGCCGTCGCAAAGGTCCTCGACGCCCCAGAGGAGGTTGCGGCCGAACCTGTGTTGGTCGTCGCAAATGATGACTCGCAGGCGGCGCCTCTGGCGTCAGCAGAAATTTCCATCGAGGCTGCTGCAGAAGAGCCGACTGCCGATGAAGGGGCAAGCGAGAAGAAACCATGGCGCAAGCGCGCCGCAGAAAAGCCCGCCATCACGCTGACGCCCGGCGAAGTTGTCGTGGGACGGCGCCTCTACCGCTCCGGCCAAAGCGAATACCTGATCAATGGGCGCGTCGCCCGTCTGCGTGACGTCCAGGAAATTTTCATGGGCATGGGCCTCGGGCCGGACAGCTACGCCATCATCGAGCAGGGCCGCATCGGCCAGATTCTGAACTCGAAGCCCATGGACCGACGCGCCATCATCGAAGAGGCTGCCGGAATCACCATGTACAAGACCAAGCGGCGCCTGGCGGAAGCCAAGCTCGAAGCGTCGAAGATCAATCTCTCGCGCATCAACGACATATTGGTGGAAGTCGAAAAGCAACTCGCTTCGCTGAAGCGCCAGGCGTCGAAAGCCCGCCGGTATGCCGAACTGCGTGAACAGATGCGCGGATTGCTGCGAAGTGTGCTGGCCGGCAAGGCCGAGCATCTTGATATCGAAGCCGCGCGCCTTGAAAAATTGCTCCGTGAGATGGACACCGCGGAAGAGCGCGAGGCCCGCTCCGTGCACGAGCTTGAGGCCGAGCAGGGGCGCCTGAGCGCTCGCACCTATGAGCTCGACGCCGAGCTGCGCCAAACACAGAATCTGCTCGGCCAGACTGCGCTCGACCTGGATCGCGCCGAAAATCGCATCACGTTCAATCGCGAGCAGGCCGCGCAGCTCGATTCCCGCGCAGCGCGCCTCACGCTTGAAATCGAGCAAGCCGAACTCATGGCCGCTGATCTCGTCGCGCGCATGACCGCCCAGCGCGAATCCGTCGCCGCGCTGCATGAGCAGACCGCGGCCGTTGAAGCTGCTCTGCGCGAAATCACGGAAAGCGCGTCTTCCAGCGTCGTCGAGCGGGAAAGACTTGAAGCCCGCATGGAGGAATTGCGGCAGTTGGCCGGCCGATTGGTGGAAGAAACCGCTCGCGTGCAGGCGGAATCGCTGCAAGCAGAGGAAGCTTCCGCACGCCACGCCGCGGCCGAGGAGCAGCGCGCCGAAGCAATGCGCTCAACGGGAATCGAGTGGGCCGCGCTGGCTCTTCGCGTAAAAACCGAGGAGGATCTCTACGAGCAAGCCGAGCGCCGAGCGCAGGAACTCGGCGCTGCCCTGCGCACATCACAGAGCCGCCTCACTGACTGCCGTGGCGCGCAACAAGTGACGGCGCAGGAACTGAAGCAAACTCGCGAAGCGCTCTCAGCAGAGCGCGCGCGGCACGCATCCATCGAACAGATTCTTAGCGAGCGCGCCTATACTGCCGACGCCGTCCAGAAGCTTTTCAACGCCAATGGCGAAGGCGAGGCGCGCGGCTTCCGGGCCGTCGGCCTGCTTGCCGATTACGCCGAAGTGCAGGAACAATACGAAGGCGCCATCGAGCAATTTCTCCGCGAAGAGCTCGAATATGTGGTGGTCGAATCGTTTGATCAGGCACGCGCGGGAATCACCCTGCTGCGCGATGAATTGGGTGGCCGCGCAACCTTCTTCGTTGATTCGCTTCGCAATTTGAACCTTCAATCTCCCGAAGCGGATGCTTCCCTGCCCCTGCCTGTGGGGGTGCTCGCGCGACTCGATCGCTTGGTCGAATTCCGCGACCCGCTCGGCCCGGCCGCCAAGCATTTCCTGACCAAATTGCGCACCGCCTACGTCGTCGAGTCACAGGCGGTCGCCGAAAGCATGGCGCACGAAAACCCGCACAGCTATTACCTGACGCCCGAGGGCACCTGCTACCACGGCCGGATGGTCACCGGAGGCCGCCAGGGCGACGCCGGGCCGTTGGCGCTCAAGCGTGAGCTTCGCCAACATGAATCGGAAGCCGCGCGGCTTGAAGTTGTCGCGCGCGACCAGCAGAAAGAACTCACGCGGCTGGAGATGGAGATTGCGGCCGGCGAGGCTGAGGTCGCGACAGCCATGGCCCAGCACTTGGAAGCCGAAAAATCGTTTGTTGCCGCCATCCACACACGTGACCAGGCACGCTCTGAACACCGTCGCGTGGAGCAACAGCTCGCCACAGAGCGCGAGGAAATCGCCTGGTTGCACACGGAGGCCGAAGCGGCACGCACTCGGGTCGACCAGGCGCGCCGGGAGCATGCCGAAGCACTTCGTTCGCGCGCCGCTGCAGAAGCCGAGGCGGCCGAAGCCAGCGAGACTCTGGCCCGGCTGCGCCAAGATTTCCAGGTGCTTCAAGACCGTGTGATTGCGCTCCGCGAGGAACTCGCTACGATGTCGGAACGCCTGGCGAGCGCCCAATCCGTCGAGAAGCGCCTCTCCGAAGAAGTTTCTCAGGCCGGCGAGCGCTTGCATTCTCTGCAACAACAGCATGCCGCGCTCTCGCAGGAGAAAGCCGAGTTGGAGTCATCCTGCGAACAGCTTGCGCTCCAGGCCGAGGACCTGAGAAAGGAAAAGGCCCGACTGGAAGATCAGAAGGCAGCACTCGAGAAGGAATGGGACGAAGCGCGTTCCCGCGCCGGCCAGCTTGACGAATCTCTGCGCGGCAAGCGCACCTCGCTCGATGAACTGCGTGCCGAGCGCAGCCAACTCCAGATTGAAAAGGCGCGCAACGATGCTGACCGCGATTATCTCCGTCAGACCTGCATCGCTGAGTTGAACGCCCAGCCCGAAGAGCTGATGGCGCAGGAATCGCAGCTGCTTGTCGGCGAGGATCTGGTCGCCGCGGAAACCAGCTACAACGAATTGAAGGCGCGCGTGGAAGCCATGGGTCCCGTGAACATGATGGCGCTCGAGGAATACAAGGAGTGCGAAGAGCGCGAAAGTTTCCTCCGCCGCGAGTGCGACGACCTGGTGCAATCGATCGAAAATACCCAGCTCACTATCAATGAACTCGACCAGGTCTCGCGCCAGAAATTTGAAGAGGCGTTCAACTTTATCAACACGCACTTCGCTGTCGCCTTCCAGTCGCTCTTTGGCGGTGGCCACGGCGAGATGCGGCTGAGCGAGCTGGATAGCTCCGGCGAAGCCGGCATTGATATCGTCGCGCAGCCGCCCGGAAAGCGTCTCCAAAACATCCTGCTGCTCTCCGGCGGCGAAAAGGCGCTCACCGCGCTGGCGCTCCTGATTGCCGTCTTCCGTTACCAGCCAAGCCCCTTCTGCATCCTCGACGAGGTGGACGCGCCGCTCGACGAAGCGAACGTCGGCCGCTTCAACAAGTTGCTGGCGGATATGTGCGGGCAGACGCAATTCATCGTCGTCACGCACAATCGCAAGACCATGGAGATGGGCTCGGTGCTCTACGGCGTGACCATGCAGGAGCCCGGCGTCTCGAAGCTCGTCTCTGTCAAATGGGAAGAAGCCGTCGAGGTTGCCACCTCCAAAGCTGCCAGCAACGCGGCGTAGCGTTCGGGCACCCGACACGCGGAGCAATCCGTCACACTACCCTTCAGCAGTCGTCCTTCGCCGCTCATCTTCTTAGCGATTGACAACCCGGCTCCCTGCGCTAGAATGGCCGCCTCTCTGCGAGGAAAGATTGTCCGTGACGTCTCCAAAAATGAGTCCCGTCGTTTCGCAAACTGATTTTCCAGGCCTCAAGCTACGCGGTCGGGGCAAGGTGCGCGACATTTATGAGCTCGGTGACCGCCTGCTTATCGTCGCTACCGATCGCCTCTCAGCCTTTGACGTGGTGCTACCGACGCCGATTCCGGACAAAGGACGCGTGTTGACGCAGCTTTCAATGTTCTGGTTTGAGAAGTTGGCCGATATCGTTCCGCACCACGTGATCTCGGCGAAGGATTTCTCA
>JBGQHA010000269.1:0-4155 GCA_041497735.1 Dehalococcoidia bacterium
CACCCGGACGCCATCGCGAACAAGCGCGACATCTGGGAGCAGGGCCCGAACGGCCTGCGCCGGCAGGGGAAGGCGGTCTCGCCGGTACTGGGGTCGGCGTTCACGTACATGCTCAGCCAGTCGGACACGGGCATGGTCTGCGCGACGGGCATGACGGGCGGCGTTGAGGGCTTCGTCGACCGCTACGGGCCGCCGAGCGTGCGCGACGAGGTGCTTTCGCACCTGCAGTCGGCCGGCTTCGACGGATCGTGGGACGGCGCGATGTTCATGACGGAGATCCGCGGCGGGTCGGACTTGGCGTCGAGCGAGACCGTCGCGTCGCAGAAGAACGGCGCGTGGGTGCTGAACGGATCGAAGTGGTTCTGCTCGAACGCGGACGCGAGCGCGATCGCGACGCTGGCGCGGCCGGAAGGCGCCGACGCCGGGCTGCCCGGCCTCGCGCTGTTCCTCGTGCTGGCGCAGCGATTGGACGGGACGCGCAACGGCATTCGCATCAAGCGGCTGAAGGACAAGCTCGGCACGAAGTCGGTGCCGACGGCGGAGATCGACTTCGTCGACGCGGAAGCACACATCCTGAGCAATCCGAAGGCCGGCGCGGAATCGGGCGCACGCGGGCTGAACCGCATGATGAGCATGGTGAACGGCTCGCGTCTCGGTGTCGCGACGATGGGGCTGGGCATCATGCGCCGCTCGTTCCTCGAGAGCGCGATCTACGCCGCGCACCGCACGGCGTTCGGCAAGCCGCTCAACAAGCTGCCCATGGTGCGTGAGACGCTCGTGCGCATGGCGGTCGAGGTCGAAGCGGTGTCATCGGTCGTGTTCGAGGCGTCGTCGCTCGCCGGCTCGTCGGGCGACGAGCAGAACCGGCAGCTCTACCGCATCATGGTGCCGCTGGCGAAGTTCCGCGGGGCGCGCATGGGGCTGGAGCTGGCGAGCCAGGCGGTGGAGATGCACGGCGGCAACGGCTACATCGAGACGTGGCACACGGCGCGCCAGCTGCGCGACGCGCAGTGCCACACGATCTGGGAAGGCACGGAGAACATCATCTGCTTGGACGTGCTGCGCTCGATGCGCCGCGAGCAGGCGCACGATGCGCTGCTGGGCCGCATCGAGGGCGCGCTGGCGTCGGCGGACCCGCCGCAGCTCGTGCGCGAACGCGATGTCGTGGCGGAGTCGCTGCGGGAGGCGCGCGGCGCCATCGAGTTCATGCTGCGGGCGTCGGACGACGTGCGGCAGCTACACGCGCGCCGGCTCACGAAGTGGCTCTCGGAGCTGACGGAGGCGGCGCTGCTGCTGGAGCAGGCGTCGCTCGAGCTGCGCGCTGGCGGCTCGGGGCGCAAGGCGGCTGTGGCGCGGCTCTACATCCGCGACCACATCGGCGAGGCGCCCATGCGCGGCATCAGCGACGACCGCTCCGTCCTGGAGCTGTACGACTCGGTGGTGGGCTACGCGGACGTGGGGGCGTAGGCTTACAAACACCTGATCGCAAGATCTTTCGCCATCTTTACTGCTTACGCCTATCCGTATTCGGACGTATGAGCTAAACTATCCCGGGATGGAACCCATATATCAGAGCAGCCTCGCGCAGTTCTATCATGCGGACTGTCGTGACTGGCTTGCACAGCGCAAGCCTAACTCGATCCATGCTGTTGTCACCGATCCTCCCTACGGGATGCTTGAGTACTCCGAGAAGGAGCTAGCCAAACTTCGGGCGGGCCGAGGCGGCGTTTGGAGGATTCCTCCATCCATCGGCGGCAGTACGCGTGCGCCCCTTCCGCGCTTCACCATTCTCTCGGAGGCAGAGCTCGCCGATCTATTTGACTTCTTCTGCGGATGGGGCGATCTCATCAGCCGAGTGTTGACCCCAGGCGGGCATGTCCTTGTCGCGACTAGTCCACTCTTCAACCACGTCGTGGGCCCAGCGCTCGTCAGCGCGGGGCTGGAGAAGCGTGGAGAGGTCGTGCGTCTGGTGCGAACGCTTCGAGGAGGGGATCGGCCGAAGGGTGCAGAGGATGAGTTCCCTGACGTTAGCGCCATGCCCAGATCGACCTGGGAGCCCTGGGTCATGTTCCGAAAGCGTCTCGACGGTACGTTGGCTGAGAACCTGAGGAAATGGGCGACCGGAGGGCTGCGGCGTCCCTCCAGAGACGTGCCGTTTGCCGATGTCATCCCTAGTGGAAGAACGCCAAGAGAGGAAAAACAGATCGCGCCGCATCCCAGTCTCAAGCCGCAGGCATTCCTGCGCCAACTAGTGCATGCAGTGTTGCCACTTGGGCAAGGAGTTGTGCTCGATCCATTCGCTGGCAGTGGGTCTACGTTGGCAGCGTGTGAGGCAGTAGGCTACCGTGCGATTGGTGTCGAATCGGATCGTCGATATGTATCCATGGCTGTAAAGGCCATCCCGAGGTTGGCCGCTATTCAGCCTTCCGTACACTCCGCCGTCGTGGTTCATATGTGGGGTCCAGATATACCGGATTCGCAAGCAACTTCTCCGTCCCTGAACGGAGTATCGAAGCAGTTATCGTCCGCCGGGAACCCTCGCGCCGCCCGCTGAAGCTCCAGTCCGCGTCATCCAGCCGGGCAATGAGGACTCTGACGAATTTCGTTGGCTCCCTGTTCTCCACGGGTTGACTTTGGATGTCGACCTGATACTGGCAGATCATGATCCAGCCGCTTTCGATATTGTGGCCCTGCCATCCGCTGGCGTACCGTGAGGCTTTGACTTCGACGCCCTCTTCACCACGGAGCGCTGCGTCATTGGGATAGTGGCCGCGCGGTACGAGGTCAGGTCGTCCATTATGATGTTGGTTCTTGATGAGAGAGGCGCTCTGCTTTGAAGTGGATTGAACGACCATCTCGCTTATGACACCGCTGAAGGTCGCTGCGAGGAGGGTTTCCTCCAAACGATCCCAACCTCTCTCCGTGAGAAAGCGATTTACGTTGTGCAAGAAGTCGTAGATATCCTCGATCGCAGCGCGGACTTCGGCGACCCGTAACCCGTAGGGAAGCGTGATGTCATGGTTGAACCCTTTGGGATGCAGGTTCGGCCGGTCAGTGAATCGCGGCATGATTTGGCCAAGTATAGCTAACCTTCCCTACGGCCATGCTAAACTCCTCCCGATGTCCCTCTCCGTCGGCATCGATCTTCTCGCGATTGCGCGGGTGCAGCGCGTGCTGGAGCGGCATGACGGGCGCTTTCTGCGTCGCGTGTACACGCCGGAGGAGGTGGCGTTCTGCCGCGGGCGCGTGAACGAGCTGGCGGCGCGCTTCGCGGCAAAAGAGGCGGTGATGAAGGCGCTCGGCACGGGCATCCGCGGCGTCGCGTGGCGCGAGATCGAGATCCTGCCGGACCGGCGCGGCAAGCCGCTCGTGTACCTGTACGGCAGGGCGTTGGCGCGCGCCGAGAAGATCGGCCTGCGCGGGCTCGACGTGTCGCTCACGCACGAAGGCGGCTTCGCCGTTGCGGCGGTCGTCGGCGTGCGCGAGGGCGAGCCGGACGACCCGCAGGAGAGCCGCGAGCGGCTGGTGCGCCGGCTCAAGGAGCGCGGGCTGCTGTGAAGCTCTGCACCGCGGCCGAGATGCGCGCGCTGGAGGACGCGGCCGCGCGCGCGGGCCGTTCGCCCGACGCGCTGATGGAGGAGGCCGGCCTGGCGGTGGCGCAGGAGGTGTGGATCAACCTCGGCGCGATGCCGGAGCGAAAGACGGTGGTGCTCGTCGGGCCGGGGAATAACGGCGGCGATGGGCTGGTAGCTGCTCGGCACCTGCACGACTTCGGCACGAACGTGGTCGTGCTGCTGCTGGCGCAGCGCAGCGAGGACGATCCGAACCTCCGGCCGCTTGTCGAACGAAACATGGCCATCCTTCGACAGGCTCAGGATGATCCGGCAAGCGTTGGTAGAGCGCTCGAAGGCGCGGACGCGATCGTAGACGCGGTGCTGGGAACGGGACGCGCGCGGCCGATCGAAGGCGCGCTGGCGGACGCGCTCGATCGCGTGGCTGCGTGCGGCGCGCCAGTCTACGCCGTCGATCTGCCGACGGGCGTCGGCTGCGACACGGGCGCGGTCGATCCGCACGCACTGCGCGCCGACGTGACGATCGCGCTCGGCTGCTCGAAGGTCGGGCTGCACACGCTGCCCGGCGCGGAGTATGCGGGAC
>JBGQHA010000270.1:0-4140 GCA_041497735.1 Dehalococcoidia bacterium
CCATCTCCGGCCACCCGGACTGTCACACAGTTCACTCCCGCCGCGCGCAGTGGCCTCCTCAAATTGGAAGAAGCTGTACGGGTTCGCCGCGTGCGCGATCGCCTCGGCTACCCATGCGCAAAGCCCTGCAGCACTACGGCGTCGACTCCTTTGCGCTGCGCCACCACGCGGATGCGCCCCAGCCCGGCCGGGTCGATCAGCTCCTGCACCGCACGCCGGCGCGCGTAGTACTCCTCGAGCGCCTCCGGCGTTTCCTTCGCCGCCGCCTCCACGCCCGCGCCGATGCCCATGCTCGCCAGAAAGCGCGCTTGCGTCGTGAACCCCGCCAGCTCGAAGCCTCCCTCCTGTCCGGCGCGCATCAGCGACGTGAAATCGACATGCGATGTCATGTCCTGTTTTCCGACGCGCGCATACGGGTCGGCGCTCGGGTTGTGGCGATAGAAGCACATCAGCGTGCCCTCGCGACGCCATGGAGCGTACAGCTCGCGCGCCTCGTACCCGTAGTCGAACGTCAGCACGAAGCCACGCCGCAGCCGCCCGGCGACGAGCCGCATCCAATCGACAGCGTGAAGGTTCACCTCCGCCACGCAGCCCTCGCCCGGCACTACGCCGAGATCGGCGAAGTACTGCTCGATGAGTTCCGTGGACGGTGCGCCAAGCTGTTCCTCGAACCGCCCATCGCGATACGAGACGTAGATCTCGCGTAGCTCGCCGTGTTCGCGCACGATTCGGTGCACGGGAAAGCTATCGAGCAGCTCGTTGCTCAGCACGCAGCCCTCGATGTCATCCGGTAGCTCCTCCAGCCAATCGATCGCGTCGCTGTAGTCCGCCAGCATCGCGCGCTGCTGCTCCCGCAACGATGCGCTGATCTCAACAATGCGATAGCGCAGCGCGCGCGCGAACGCCGGTTCCCGCCGCGCTGCCCAACGCAGGATGTCGCTCGCCAGGCGGCCCGTGCCGGCGCCTTGCTCAATGGCATCGAAGCGCTGGGGCTCGCCCAGAATCTGCCAGCAGTGCAGGAGCTGCTTCGCCACCAGCGCCCCGAATATCGAGTGCACCTCGGGGCTCGTCAGGTAGTCGCCCGCGCGCCCCACGGGCCGGCGGCTGGCGTAGTAGCCGTGCTGCGCGTGGTAGAGCACCGTCTCCATGTAGTCGTGGAAGGTGATCGGCCCCTCGGCCTCGATACGCCGTCGCAGCAGCTCGGCGAGCGCCGCATTCTCCGTTGCTGGCTCGAAGTCATTACCCATGACAGCTTCATCTTATAACGGACGTGACTACGGGAGCCGCCGTTTGTCATTCCGAGCGGCAAGTCCGCCAAGCGGCGGACGAGAGCGAGGAATCTTTCGCCACAACTGAGAATCTGGCGTCTTTACTGCAGCGGAACGCGTCGCTGTCGGACTGAAGTCCGACCCCCGAGGATCATCGCCGCCCCACTCGATTGCCTATTGGAACGGCAGGCTTACCCGCGCACGCCGATGATGTTGACCAGCACCTTCCGCTCGCGCGGCCGGTCCAGCTCCACCAGGAAGATGCGCTGCCAGGTGCCCAGCGTCAGCCGCCCGTCGATGATCGGCACCGTCTCGCTCGTGCTGAGGAAGAGGTGCTGGCAGTGGGCGTGGCCGTTCGCGCACTCGTCGTCCTCGACGTTCGTCCGGCGCGAGAAATCGTTATGCTCGTACTCCTCGTCCATAGGCGCCAGCTGCTGAACCACGCGCGCAAGGTCTTGGAGTAGCAGGGGCTCGTTCTCGTTCACGCGAATGGCCGCCGTCGTGTGGCCCGAGAAGATCGTCGCCTGGCCGTAGTGGGCGCCCGATGCGGCGACGATTCCCTGTACGTCGTCTGTGATGTCGATGAACTCCGGAGCCGAGTTGGTTGTCACGAAGAGCGCTTCGCAGTGGGCGATGGGTTGGCCAGCCGCCTTGGACACGACCGTCTCCCGGCGGATCTTCACTTCAGTGAAGGTGCGGTTCATCTGTCGCCGATTCCTCCTCCGTGCCGCTCGCCCCGCCACGGCGGAGTGTAGCACGATTCCTTCTTATAATAACCTACCGACGGCCAACTCTAACTGCAATAGGCTGGAAGGGCACCCGAGAAGGCGCTGAGCGTGGCTTAATCTGTTCTTTAGACGCAGATGCTCGGACCTCGAAACGCGAACTCACATTGGCTGCCGTCCTGCGAACCCGGTGTCCAGCTCGTGCCACCAATCGATACGCTCCTCGCCCAGCTTCCAGCACAGGTACACCGTCCGGCCTTCGCGCTCAGCCGGGAAGTCGACCAGCCCCTCATCGATGCCTTTCAGCTCGCAGCCGATGGCCTGCATCTCCTCCAGCGACGCCGTCAGTTGTTGGGACAGGCTCTCCGCCTCCTTGCGCTTGCGGTCCATCTGCGCCAGCAGCAGGTGACCGTTGCCAGACGCGGCCTGCGTCAGCGCCGCCAGCTCCGCCTGCAGCCTATCGAGCGATGCCTTGGTCCCCTGCAGCGCGGGCAGCACGTCGCGCAGCCGCGGCAGCAGCGCGTTCGCCTCGTCCAGCGTGAACATGCGGGGCGGGGAGCCGTCAGCCATCAGATATCAGCCATCAGCTTCAGGTTCCGCGGCGGCGCGGGTCGGATGGTGCGGATGAGTGTGGCGAGCATTCGCTTGATCTCGACGACATCGTCGTTGAGAAGTTTCTGGTCGTCGTCGCTTACGAACTTCAGGTCGTGTGCGAGAAGAATGTGGTACTGCAGTTCGCTAGCCGAGCCCATTGCAATCTGGAGGAAGCGGGCAAACTCTGAATCAGTGTCCCGGCCGCATCCTTCAGCAATGTTCGCTGCAACAGAGCTCGCGCTACGCCGGAGCTGACTCGTTAGTCCGTAGAGTTCCTCTCTGGGAAACGCTGCCGTTACACGGTAAACGGAGAGTGTCAGATGGTGGGCTTTCTCCCAGACCTTCAGCCGCCTGAAGTCGCGCATCTCACGTGAGCATACATGGATCGAAGCCCTGCTGTGCAAGCTGATGGCCGATAGCTGATGGCTGATGGCTGACAGCCATGCCTCCCTTCCGCTCGACAACCGTCCTGCTACCATGGACGTATCATGGCTGATGAACCGTCCGAGCTCCTCATCCGTGGCATCGTTGTCGGCGTCTTCGCCGAGAACTGCTGGATCGTCGGCTCGCGCCGCACCGGCGAGGCGATCTGCATCGACCCCGGCGACCAGCCCGACGAGATCCTCGCCCTCGCCCTCGACATGGGCGTCGCCATCAAGCGCATCGCCAACTCCCACGCCCACATCGACCACATCCTGGGTGTGCGGGGCGTCCAGCGGTCGACCGGCGCGCAGTTCCTCCTACACGAGGGCGACCTCGGCATCGCGCGCGACTCCGGCCGCCACGCCGCGATGATGCTCGGCCGAGAGGACGAGCCCGCGCCCGATCCCGACGCCTTTCTCGCCGACGGCGACGTGGTCGAGGTCGAAGGGCTGAAGCTGCGCGTGATCCACACGCCGGGGCACACGCAGGGGAGCGTCTCGTTCTACACGGAAGGCATGCTGTTCAGCGGCGACACGCTCTTCCGCGGCTCCATCGGCCGCACCGACCTGCCCGGCGGCAACTACGAGCAGGAGATGGCCAGCATCGTCGACAAGCTGCTCGCGCTGCCGGACGACACCGTCGTTCTTCCCGGCCACATGGAGGAGACGCGCATCGGCCACGAGCGCAAGACCAACCCCTTCGTGCTGGAAGAGCTGGCCCGAAGGCTTTCGTAGGGGCGGCCATCTGGCCGCCCGCGTAAGGGCTGGCGCTTGCCCTGAGCTTGTGCCCGCCCGGCTCCAGGGAAGGAGCGCAGCTGGTGGCACTCGGCGATCTCATCCTGCGCCGCACGTGGGCGCTCACCGCCGCGCGCGACACCGCGCTCCTCGCCCGGCGCTTCGCGCTCGATCTCGCTGCCCTCTCTTCGCTGCTCGCGCTCGCCATCGCGATCGATCGCGACTTCCTCACCCGCGGCGACTACATCGCCGTCTCCTGGGGCGACTGGATCGGCCACGCCTACCGCACCCAGGCGCTCCAGTCGCGCGGGCTCGCGACGTGGGACCACAACTGGTCGGGCGGCATCGTGCTCTTCCAGGACTACCAGTTCGTCCCGCATCTCCTCACCATCGCCG
>JBGQHA010000271.1:0-4138 GCA_041497735.1 Dehalococcoidia bacterium
CTGGCCATGCGCGACGGCCTGGCCGCGCTCGCCGAACGCATCATCGCGTACGACCGGGCGAACGACCCGCACTACTTCGAGTTCCCGGAGGAGCTGGAGACGCGCGAGACGCGCGATCGGGCCAGTTACACGAACATGACCTTGGAGGCGTACATCGGCACGAACCGCGCGATCCGCAACCGTCCGGATCTCACATCGCGCACGCGCGGCCTGCAGATGCCGGTGCTGATCATGGCGGGCGAGCGCGACAGGTTCTTGCCCTGCGCCGAGCGCGACCACCGGCTGATCGAAGGCTCGCGCTTCATTCTCGCGCGAGGCAGCGGACACAGCGTCGACCGCTGGCGGCCCGACGTGTGGCGACCGGAGGTCGAGCGCTTCATCGCCGACGTAGAAGCCGGCCGCGACGTCGCCGGCGAGCTGGAACGGTGATCCTGCACCGAACACACCTCTTCGTCCCCGGCGGCCGCGCGGACATGCTGGAGAAGGCCGGGCACTACCCCGCCGACGTTCTCTGCCTCGATCTTGAAGAGTCCGTGCCGCCTGAAGAGAAGGCGAACGCGCGCGAGAACGTCCGCGCTGCGGTCGCTGCGCTCTCGAGCGCTGGCCGCACGGTGCACGCGCGTCTGAACAGCATCGAAAGCGGCTACACGCGCGACGACTTGGTCGCTGTTGCGCAGCCCGGCCTGGCGGGTGTCGTGCTGGCAAAGACCCAGTCGCCTCAGGACGTGCGCGACGTCGATGTGCTGCTGCGCGAGCAAGAGCTCGCGCGGGACATCAAGCCGGGCACGATCGCACTGATCGTCGCGATCGAGTCCGCCCGCGCGCTGCTCCGCTGCGAGGAGATCAGCCGCACCTCAACACGCCTCGTCGCGCTGATGTTGGGCGGCGAGGACTTCACGTTCGACATGGGCGTACAGCGCACGCGCGATGGACACGAGATCGAGTATGCGCGCGCCGTCGTCGCCACCTGCGCACGCGCGGCGGAGTTGCTCGCGTTCGATACGCCGTTCGCGGACATTCAGGACATCGACGGCCTGGTGGCGGACGCGGAGCGGGCGAAGTCGCTCGGCTTCGGCGGCAAGTACGTGATCCACCCAAGCCACATCGAGCCCGTGAACCGCGTCTTCTCGCCCAGCGAGGCCGACGTTGCCGCCGCGCGCAAGGTGCTCGATGCGTGGGACGGCGCGCAGGCGCGCGGCGCCGGTGCGGTGCAGCTCGACGGGCGGATGGTGGACCGTCCGATCGCGGAGCGCGCGCGGCGCGTCATCGCGCAAGCAGAAGCGATTGCGAAGGGGTAAGGGGCGCTAGGGCGCGCCGACGTCCAGGACGCAGCGCGTGTTCGGCTGGCCGTCGTCATCGATGACGTAGCAGCCGACGCCGATGTCCGTGTACACCGCGCCGAGCAGGATCTCGCGGTGCGGCGGGCTGTTGAGCCACTCATCCACCACGGCACCCGAGGCGTAGTTGCCCCACCCCTCCCAGATCGCTTCGCCGGCGTAGCCGCCGCCGTATCCCGCCGCCTGGATGCGCGCCAGCAGACCGCCGTTGGCATCGTGGGTGAACTGGTTCGTGTCCGTGAGGTACTGGGCGTAGCCTTCGGCAGCGGCGGCGAGCGCCCCGTTTGGCGTCAGCGCGCCCAGACCCTGCGAGGCGCGCGCCTGGTTCACGTAGCCTATCACCGCACTCGCCATGTCGTAGTTCTGGTACTCGGCCGGCGGCTGCTGGGCTGAGACCGGCGGAGCTTCCGTGGGCTGGGGGGTGACCTCCGCCTGTGGGCTGCTCTCGTCCGGCAGCACCGGCTCTGATTGCGGCTCCGGCGTTGCCGACAGCGGCTCGGGCGTTGGCGTTGGAATCGGCCAGGGCGGCGGCCAGGTGAACAGCCCCGACGTGAGCAGCGTGTTCGTCCCGCTATTCTCGTCGGCCGGCGTGCGGGAACGGACGCTGTGTGGCGCGTTGGGCTTGGCGAAGAGGTCGACGAAGCCACCGAGAGCAATCAGTCCCGCCAGAATGAGTAGCGCCGCGGCGATAACGCTGCCGGCCCGGCGGAGCAAACGCATCCTTGCGCCCTAGTATGCAATCGCGTCGAAGGTGGGTCAATACGGAAGGAGCGAAAGAGGTGTGAAGAGATCCCTTATGACAAGTCCATCGCGCGCTCGATCGAAGCGAGATCCGGCGCCACCGCCTCGAGCGTTGGGGCAAACTCCAACATCGCGCGTTCGGGATCCTTGAGCCCCGTGCCGGTGATGATGCAAACGACGGTTTTTCCTGCGAGATCCACGCCGCCGCGCGCGATCTTGAGCAGGCCGGCGACGCTTGCCGCGGACGCCGGCTCGCAGAAGATGCCTTCCTCCTGCGCCAGGCGGCGGTATGCCGTCAGGATCTCGTCGTCCGTGACGGCGCGGATGTCCCCGCCCGACTCGTCACGCGCGGCGATCGCCGTCTGCCAGCTCGCGGGGTTGCCGATTCGGATCGCCGATGCGATCGTCTCCGGCTCCTCGACGGGGTGACCGAGCACGAGCGGCGCCGCACCCGCCGCCTGGAACCCCCAGACGCGCGGCTTCTTGCTCGACTGCTCACGCTGGTAGTACTCGACGAAGCCGGCCCAATACGCCGTGATGTTGCCGGCGTTGCCGACAGGCAGACAGAGCTCATCGGGCGCGTCAACGAGCGCGTCGGTGATCTCGAACGCGGCCGTCTTCTGACCGGCGATCCGGTCCGGGTTGACGGAGTTGACGAGCGCGATGGGATGCTTCTGCGTGACCTCGCGCGCGAGGCGCAAGGCGTCGTCGAAGCTGCCATCGATCGCGATGATGCGCGCTCCGTGAGCGACGGTCTGCGCGAGCTTGCCGGCCGCAATGCGGCCGTGCGGAACGATCACGTACGACTGCAGGCCGCAGTGCGCCGCGTAGGCTGCGGCTGACGCACTGGTGTTCCCGGTCGATGCGCAGAGGATCGCGCGGTGGCCGCGCTCGACAGCTTTCGCAACGGCGACGACCATGCCGCGGTCCTTGAACGAGCCGCTGGGGTTGCAGCTCTCGAGCTTGTAGTACAGCGCCTCGCAGCCGGCCTCCTGCTCCAGGCGCACGGAGCGAACGAGCGGCGTGTCGCCCTCACCCAGCGTGATCATGGGTGTCGCGTCGGTGACGGGAAGGAGCTCGCGGTAGCGGTGAAGGACGCCCAGGCCGCGGACGGGCGGCGCGCTCACGCCGGGCTCACTTGTCGGCGAGCTCGGCGACATACTGCCTCATCTCGCGCAGCTCGCGCTCCAGCTCCTGCACCTGCCGGCGCTTCGTGCGCTCCTGGGAGCCCGTGAGCCGGCGGAGCTGGTCGACGATCTTGACGCGCTGCTCCTCGATCTGCTCCTGGAGCGCATCGATGCGCGAGGAGAAGCCCTGCTGCTGCGACGAAAGGCGCGCGCGCTGGTCCTCGCTCTTCTGGGCCAGCTCGCGCAGCTCGCTCAGCGCCTCCTCGAGCCGGAGAGCGCGGTCCTCCAGGCGCTGGCGCTCGGCGCGGTGCAGCTCGATGCGCTCGGCGAGCAGCTCGACGCGCTGCAGCTCGTGCAGGTGCTGGCCGAGCGTGCTCTCAAGCCGGTGCGCCATGTCGGACGCGACGCGACTGCGCTCCGCGATGGCCTCATCTTCGTGCTGCAGCGCCATGATCGTGGCGTCGATCTGCGTCAGCGTATGCTCGGCCCGATTCGCGCCTTCGAGCGCGCGCGCAGCCTTGCCCTCGATCGTATCGAGACGCTGCACTACCTGTTGCTCTTCGTGCCGGACCAGCGACAGCGTCTCCTGAATGCGGCGCATCGCCTCATCCGCACCTGCCTGGCGATCGTGCCAGGCGCCGACCTGCCGTTCGAGTTGGTCCGTGCGACGAGCGATATCGAGCCACTCGTTCTGCTCATGGCTCTCCGCGGTCTCGCGCACGCGGCTCAGATCGTCGACGCGTTTCTTCAGGTCGGCCTGGCCGTCCTGAAGCTGAACGATGAGCGCGATCGACTGGTTCAGCTCCTCTTGCAGCCGGAACGCGAGGTTGGCGCCCTGCGAGGCGTCGCGGATGGAGCGTTCGGCGCCGTGTATGCTCTCGACGAGCTGCGTGACGATGGACTGCACCTGCTCGAGCTGCTGATCAAGCTGGC
>JBGQHA010000272.1:0-4135 GCA_041497735.1 Dehalococcoidia bacterium
AGAGATCGCTCTCGAGCAGCTCGCGCAGATGGGTCGCGACCTGCCGTACGCCGTAGACCTGCATTGCGAGGTCAGTATCGCCCCGAGGAGAGGGGAGGGGCAAGGAGCACAGCGGAGCTCGCGTTTCCGGAGGTTGACAGCCTATCGGTGCGGGCGGATACTGGGAGCGCCGCGCTGCGGGCATCGATGCCGCCGCATAGCGGGGAGGGACAGTGGCAATTCGTTGGCTGAGGACTCATCGCGGCGTAGCGCTGCTGGCCGCGGCTGCTGGGGCGATGCTCGTCGTCTCGGCTACCGCCGTCTTCTCCATACTCTCGGGCGCAGCCAGCACCGCCTCCGCGAATCCTGCCAGCGGATTCGTGTCGATCAGCGCAGGCGAGCGTCATACCTGTGCTCTAACGTCTGTGGACGGCGTCAAGTGCTGGGGCGACAATGAGACCGGCCAGCTCGGGAACGGGACCTACGTCGATAGCCTGACGCCGGTTGACGTCTCCGGACTCAGTAGCGGAGTGCAGGCCATCTCGAGTGGCGCGTTCCACACATGTGCATTGACGACCAGCGGCGGCGTGAAGTGCTGGGGCGACAACTACATGAACGCCATAGGTGATGGTGGAGCATGCGGCGTGTACTGCAACGCTCCTGTTGATGTAACCGGCCTGACGAGTGACGTTGCCTCCATTGGGGCTGGCTACGGATACTCCTGCGCCGTCACCACCGGTGGAACTGTCAAATGCTGGGGAGCGAATGCTAGCGGGACGCCCGTTGACGTTGCCGGTCTCAGTGGCGCCGTTGCTGTTGCTGGCGGAAATGCGCACACGTGCGCCCTGACATCAGCGGGCGGCGTGAAGTGCTGGGGCGCCAACTCTTATGGACAGTTGGGCGATGGTACGACGACATACCGCCCTGCGCCGGTCGACGTGAGCGGGCTCACAAGCGGAGTCAGCCAGATCGACGCTGGCGATATCCACACATGCGCTGTCACGCAGTCTGGCGGCCTCAAGTGCTGGGGCGACGGCCCCTTGCTTGGACATCCGAATGCCTGTGGTTCAAATTCTCCTCCGTGCTCGACGCCGGTGGACGTCACGGGCCTGACCAGTGGCGTTGCTGCGGTGTCAGCGGCCCGGTGGAGCACATGTGCGCTGACAACAGCAGGCGCTGCCAAGTGCTGGAGCGCGCGGAACGAGTGGGGCCAGGTGGGCGACGGGACAGTGAATAACTCCACGACGCCGGTCCAGGTCCTTGGGCTCACTAGTGACGTCACCGGTATCACCACAAATGCCCTCCATACCTGCGCCGTCATGAGCGCCGCGACGGCGAAGTGCTGGGGAGACAACACCAGCAACCAGCTCGGAGCGCAGACAACGGACCACTGTCCGGATGTCTGCAGCAAAGTGCCGATAGACGTGCTGCAGTTCTTCAAGCCGACGGCTACGTTTACACCCGGGTCTCCCACAAACACGCCCACGCCTACGCCCACCCCGACACCTATTCCATGCCCGCCGGCGTGCGGACTCGACTTCTCCATCGGCGTCGACGCGTCGATAAGCGGCGCGGCGCTCCCCTGCGATAGCTCGGGCTCGCCAACCGCCACGTGCGATGTGCCACTCGGCGCCAAGTTCAAAGTGAGCTTCTACGTGCACAGCCTGGCTTCGGGAATGCGCAGCGGCGTCTCCGGCGAAGACGAGACGGTGCAATATGCCGGAATCACTTCGAGCGAGACGCAGGACAGCGTCAACCAGACCTACTGGCCGTCTTGTGTGGGTGCCACCGGCGGCAGCTTCTCGCCAGGGCAGGTGTCTATGGGATGCTCGGTGCTGCTTGGGCCTCCCTCCACCTATGTTGGTAAGTACTCCACGGTCGAGTTCACCTGCACCGCCGACGGCAGCGTTACGCTTGTGGGTGGTACTGGCTACACGGACGTCGCCGACGACGATCTCATCTTCTATTCGGAAGCGAGCGATGAGTCGCTCACGATTCGCTGTGTCCCGCCGCAGGCCTATCCCGGAGATACGGACGGCGACGGCTGCCCGGATGCGCGCGAGCAGGGGATGAACCCAATGATGGGCGGGCGGCGCAACTTCCTCAACCCGTGGGACTACATGAACCCCACGGGTGATCACATGAACCGTGTCGATGACATCTTGGCGGTGATCCCGCACTTCGGCCAGAACGTTGGGGATCTTGGGTACGACGTGAAGTACGATCGGACGTACCTCGGACCGAACAGGTGGAACCTGGGGCCGCCGGACGGCAAGATCCGCGTCGCAGACATCCTGGCCGCCGTCTCGCAGTACGGCCAGGACTGTTTCTAAGCGGCCGGACGCCCCGCCGAGAGGACGTGGACGAAAAGAGCGCAGCCATGCGCGCGTTCCGGAGGTTGACAGCCTACCGATGCGCGCGGATACTGAGGGCGCCTCGCGACGGGCATCGACGCCGCAAGCGAGGAGGCGGCCACTTGCGGATTGACAGCTAATCGCAGTGGCGTGCTGCTCGTGGCGGCCGCGCTTGCGCCCGTCGTGCTCGTAACTACTGTTGTTCTCTCACGGAGCTCGGGGCAGGTGTCTGCCAACCCGTCGACAGGCTTCGTCTCGGTCGACACGGGCCAGTATCATACATGCGCGCTCATGGCGGCCGGCGGAGTCAAGTGTTGGAGAGAATGGTCAGGGTGAAAGCCGGCGCCGCCGTCTCTGCAGTTTGCTCGGGTCTAGATTGCTCCTTCTCCGCCAAGTCGGTCCCCTGCACGTGAGTCTCTCATGCAGCCAGCCGCTGGCAAGCAACTGCATCTCGGCTGCTGTGAATACCTTTCAGGCCCCAATCATGCCACATTGCGGCTTTCCACCCCTGTCGTCACGAGCCGAGTGCCAACATACGCTTCGACCTGTCAGCGCTTTGTCAGCGCGCTGGAATCGAACCGCCTGCGTCTCTGACCTACCATCAATTCAGATGCAGGACCTGCTGGGGAGGCAGGCGCAAATCAGAAAGCGAGTAAGGACATGAAGGACAACCAGCAGGCGAGGAAACTCACGAACACCAGACATGAAGGAGGGAGGGTCCACCGTCCTAATGGGTCAGGAGCAGGCTTCGTGCCTCACGTCGCGTGGGCAATCATGGCTCTACTCCTGCTCTCGTCATTCGTCATAGGCTGCGGAAGCAGCGGCGCCACGACATCATCTACCAATAAGCGAGTGCCAAACACAACAGCCCCGTCAACAGAAGCGCAAAAGACCGTAGCCCCCACCGTCGTGCGCAAGCAGGCTCCACTTCCGTCTGCGCTGACAACAGACCAACTGCAGGCGATCATTGACCAGGTCAAACAGCTAGATGAACCTTCCACAGCACAAGCGCCACAGTTTACCGGGACGCCAAGTACGGGAACCATGTACGATTTCATTCAAGTTGTCATGAATGATGTCGACGGCTTCTGGAGGCAAACATTTGCTCAAAGCGGCATCGCATACAGCTCTCCCAGCTTCGTTGTGCTGGATCAGGGAGATGCTCCCGAAGCCTCGTATTGTTCTGGTTCACTCGCTGACGCAAACGCCGGACCATTCTACTGCCCGCGCGGCGGCCAATTCGGCAATCAAGGAACGCGAAACACGCCGATCATGTACTTTGGCGCGCCTTGGTTGTACACCAGCATGTCGCAGGTGCAGCCGGATAACTTCGATTTCGCGGTCGCGTCGGTGGTAGCTCACGAGTTCGGGCACCACATCCAGTACCTCCTGCTGCAGGCAGGGCTGATCAGTGCCGACGCACTGCCCGGAAAATGGCGGGAACTAAGTGCGGACTGCCTTAGTGGGGTGTGGGCAAACGCTGCATACTACAAGGGCGAGCTGCAGGACACAGACGTCGAGGAAGCCGAACAGGCCGCTTGGAACGCCGGCTCGGATCTGCCTGATGACACCGGCGTCGATCCGCACGGAATGCGCGAGGAACGTTTTGCTGCCTTCAAGTACGGGTACGACAACGGTGATACAGTGGCCTGCTTATCGTAAGGGCTGACCAGGACCTATCCGGCGTTCGGTACAATGCAGGTGCGGCGAAAGCCGCACCTGCATGTTAGTTAAGGAGGCGTCATGTCCCTATTCGTCGTTCAGCACAAGCACGCAGCCGAGACCTGCCCGGCCGGCCATCC
>JBGQHA010000273.1:0-4109 GCA_041497735.1 Dehalococcoidia bacterium
CCCGTGCCCGCGACGACGGCCCCGCGCTCGCCGATCGCCGACTTCACCTCGCTGAAGAGGCGCAGCTTCTCGTCGTGCGTGAGCGTGGGCGACTCACCCGTCGTCCCGGCGACGACGAGCCCGTCGCTACCGGAATCGAGCAGCGCGATGGCGAGACGGCGGGCGGCGTCGTAGTTCACCGACCCGTCTGGGCCGAAGGGAGTGACCATTGCGGTGAGCAGCCGTCCGATCTCAGTCATGGTGAGTATCGATTATAGCAGGAAGATTCCTGCGATGGCGGACGCTGCTATTGGTCGAATATGATTCCGTGTCGTGTACGATCCCGACCGACACCATCGGCGTTCGATTCGCCTGAGCGAGTTTGACTACTCTCAAGAAGGCGCCTATTTCGTAACCATCTGCGTACACCAGTGGGCCTGTCTTCTGGGGGACGTGCTTGAGGGGCAGGTCCGCCTCAGCGAGTTTGGCTCGGTCGTGGCGAAGTGTTGGCGGGACTTGCCTCGGCACTATGATCACATCGAGCTCGGAGAGTTCGTGGTAATGCCTAACCACGTCCACGGCGTCATCGTTCTCCGATCCAGTGTAGGGGCGGGTTTCAAACCCGCCCCTACGGGAGCCGTTCGCAAGCGCCACGGCTTGCCGGAGATCACTCGTGCGCTGAAAACGTTCTCTGCGCGCCGAATCAACGCTCTGCGTGGAACACCGGGCCAGCGGTTCTGGCAACGTAGCTACTACGAGCGCGTCATTCGCGATGGAGACGAATACGACCGGACCGGCCAGTACATTCTCGATAATCCTGTGAGCTGGCTGGAAGACAAATACCATCCCTGAGAGGGGCGGGTTTCAAACCTGCCCTAGGACTAGATCAGCCCGCGGCAGGCCAGCTCTTCGGCGATCTGGAGCGCGTTGAGCGCGGCGCCCTTGCGCAGGTTGTCGCAGACCACCCAGTAGACCAGCCCGCGCGGGTGCGACGTGTCATGGCGGATGCGGCCGACGAAGACCTCGTCGCGGCCGGCGGCCGTGCGCGGTTGGGGGTAGAGGCTGATGCTCGGGTCGTCCTGCACGATGACGCCTGGCGCCTCGCGCAGAATATCGGCGGCGTCGTCCGGGTCCATTTGCCGCTCCAGCTCGACGTGGACGGCGGCGCTGTGCGCGACGTACACGGGGACGCGCACGCAGGTCGCCGAGAGCTGTAGCTCAGGCTCGTGCATGATCTTGCGGCTCTCGGCCGTCATCTTCCACTCTTCGCTCGTATAGCCGTCGTCTTTGAACGAGCCGATCTCCGGCAGCAGGTTGTAGGCGATGGGGTGCGGGTAGACGTGCGGCGCCGACGTCTGGTTCTCCAGCGTCTTGCGCGTCTGCTCCGTCAGCTCCTTCACCGCTTCGCGGCCCGTGCCGGAGACGGACTGGTACGTCGAAACGATGACGCGCCGGACGCGGTTGACGCGGTGGAGCGGCCAGAGCGTCATCACGAGCGGCGTCGTCGAACAGTTCGGTATCGCGAGGATGCCCTTGTGCTTCGTGACGTCTTCCGGATTGACCTCCGGTATGACGAGCGGCACGTCTGGGTCTTGTCGCCAGACGCCGCTGTCATCGATGACGATGGCTCCGGCCTTCGCGGCCATGGGCGGGATCTGGCGCGACACGTCGTCGGTCGCCGAGACGAAGACGAGGTCGGCGCCCGCGAAGGCCTTCGGCGAAGGCTCCTGCACCTCGATCTCGCTTTCGCCGAACCTGAGGTGCTTGCCGGCCGATCGCTTGCTGGCAAACAGACGCAGGCTCTTGAGCGGGAACTTCCGCTGCGTGAGGATGCGCAGGAACTCCTGGCCGACGACGCCCGTCGCGCCGACGACGGCGACGTTGTAGAGCTTCTTCCCTGGTGTGCCGGGCATGTCCGCGTCCTGGGAGTAAGATTAGGCCCCCAGCCGGGGGTCGTCTCAATGATAAGGGGTCGAGTGACCCAGGGGCAACCTGGGTGGACGCCAATTCGGAGCCCGTGACCTCGTGGCGCGATCTCAGAGCCGAAGGTCCGCGAGCAGGCGCTCAGCTTCGCGAATGATGCGCCGGTGATCGCGCACGATGAGCTTCCGCGTACGGGCGATGTGGCGCTGCTGGGCCTTCGAGAGCAGGCCGTGCGCCGCGTGATCGGCGACTTCGTCTTCGTCCTCGATCGTGACGGCGCCCTCCGGGTCGACCCAGATGTCGAGGGAGAGATCGAGATAGGAGACCTCGGTCTCGCTGAGACGGACGTCCTCGAGCACGTCCAACCGGTGGGCGATGAGACGGCCGCTGGGGCCGAGCATGCGGTAGAGCGAGTACGACCGGCGGCGCCAGAAGAAGCCGTACGTGCGGCTGCCGCGCGGGAATCGAAAGCCGCCGGCGGAACGGCCGCGCCCGTGGCGGAAGAGCACGATGGCGAACTGCGGACGGAGCGCGAGCAGCTCGCACGCGAATCGATGGGCAGACCCGTCCAGGTGTCGCTTCGTTTCGGTGATCTTCTTCACTAGACGAGCGCGTTTCCTAGCTGCTATGCATAAGGGCTGTGATCCCAACGCCAAGATGGCTGCTGAAGCGGGCGCGTACGTTTCTGCTCACGCCCATGCATCACGCGCTGTCCAGCCGGGGTAGCCAGCAGACGCAGGTCCTGCTTTCGATGACATACAGGAACATGCTCCGTCAGGGCGCAACGCTTCCCACATTCGACGAAGTTGGCTTCAGCGCCTTCTCCCAGAGCGATGAAGACGGCATCCTGCTGTACATCTTTTCGCTGATCGGCGTGACGAACAAGCGGCTCATCGACATCGGCTGTGGCGCGATCCATGATAGCAACGCGGCGAATCTGCTGATCAACCACGGCTGGAGCGGGCTCCTCATCGATGGCGACCGGCGGATGATCGACATTGCGCGGGAGTTCTATGCGGAGTGGCCCGACACAAGGCAGGCGCCGCCCCTGCTCGTGCAGGCGTTCGTTACGGCCGAGAACGTGGAGCAGCTCGTATCGGACAACGGCTTCGCGGGTGAGGTCGATCTGCTCTCGATCGACCTCGACGGCATCGACTACTGGGTGTGGAAGGCGCTCGACTGCGTCCGGCCGCGGGTCGCGATTATGGAATACCAGAGCTTCTTGGGGCCCGAGCGCGCGATCACCGTTCCGTACCGGGCGGACTTCCAGAAGACGGACTATCGGGAAAACGACGAGTATCCGAACTACCTGGGGGCGTCGCTGGCGGCGTTACGGGACCTCGGGAACGAGAAGGGGTATCGATTGGTCGGCTGCAATCGGTACGGTTACAACGCGTTCTTCGTCCGGCGCGATCTGGGCGACGACTGTCTGCCCGAGGTGTCGGTCGAGGCCTGTCTACAGCGCCGGTCGCCGGTCAAGGCAGACGAACGATGGGCGCGCGTGCGAAACATGGACTGGGTTGAGGTCTAGGAAAGGAAGTCGCCATGGCTGAGCAGTTCGAGAAGATCATCTATGCGAAGGAAGGGCGGCTGGCGATCGTCACCATCAACCGCCCCGAGCGGCTGAACGCCATCGATGCGCAGACCAGCTCCGAGCTGAACGCCGCGTTCACGGACTTCCGCGATAACGATGACCTCTGGGTAGCGATCCTCACGGGCACGGGCGACCGCGCGTTCTCGACAGGCAACGATCTTGTCGCGATGGCGGAGGCGATGTCGGGCAAGAACCCGGACGCGATGCGCTTCACCTCTCCGTTCGGGGGCATCACGCGCAACTTCGAGTGCTGGAAGCCGATCATAGGCGCGATCAACGGCTACTGCCTGGCGGGCGGGCTGGAGATCTCGCTCTGCTGCGACATCCGCGTCGCGGCGGAGCACGCGCAGTTCGGCGTCCCCGAAGTGACGCGCGCGATCATCCCCGCCGCCGGCGGGACGCAGCGGCTCATCCGCTTCCTGCCGCGCGCCATCGCGCTCGAGCTGCTGATCACCGGCGCTCGCTTCGACGCGCAGTGGGCGCTGCGCAACGGCCTGGTGAACTACGTCGTGCCCGCCGATCAGGTGATGCCCAGGGCGCGCGAGATCGCCGAGGCGATCTGCCAGAACGGCCCGCTGGCGGTGCGCTACGCGAAAGAGTCCGCGCTGCGCGG
>JBGQHA010000274.1:0-4087 GCA_041497735.1 Dehalococcoidia bacterium
CTCGGCGCGCGTTCCGCTGGCCGACGCGTAGTGCGCGAGAAATCGATCCGCCGTCTGCAAACCGTGCAGCCGTACCAGGTTCACGCGGCAGTGCGCGACGTCGATCTGCGGCGGCCCGGCGCAGGCGCTGATCCAGTCGACGACGCCCGTGATCCGGCCGCGCTGCCACAGCATGTTGCTCGGATGGTAATCGCGGTGGATGAATCGCGGCGTCGTGCGCGGCTGCCGCGATCGCGCCAAGTCGAGCACGTCGCGCCACGCGCGCCGCTCCTTCGACCACAACGGCACGTCGACGGTGTGCGGGTCTGTATACGGCCGGTACCGTCCCAGGCCGCGCGGCAATGTGATCGCGTGGATCGCCGGCAGCGCCTCCGCCATGCGCCACAGCCAGGCATCGATGTCCTTCGGCGCCAGCTCGACGCGACCCGGCAGGCGCGTCATCAGCACCGCGCGCGCGTCGCACTCCGCCGGCCCGTCGTCGAACGCAACGAGCCGTGGCGCCGGATATCGCGCGCGCTCCAGCGCATCGAGCACGAGCGCCTCGCGTCGCGCCAGCCCCGGGTACTTCCAATTCGGCCGGATGAACCGCCGCAGCACCAGCGCGTGTCGCCGCCCGCGCGCGTCCACGGCATCGACCGCGTGCATCGCCGTCGAGCTGCCGCCGTACATCCGCCGCACCGCGACGACGCGCGCTCCGCGCCCGATCTGCCTCGCCACCCAGTCGAGCGTCTCGCCTGGCACCGGCAGTTGCACCAGCCGCTCGTACACGAAGTCGGACGTTTGCCGCGTCACCGGCCGGAACCATCGGCAGTGAGTAGAATGCGGTAGCAGTAGGGACGTAGCTTTAGCTGCGTCCTGGCGACCGGAGGTCGCCGCCAAGCCGTATGACCAGCGGATCTCATCGATCACCTGGCGGCGACAGGGCGGGTCTCAAGACCCGCCCCTACGATTGCGCTCCGGCCGACGCTGTTTACTCTTTGATCCCGTAGCGCCGCTTGAACCGCTCGACGCGGCCCGCCGTGTCCACGATGCGCTGCTCGCCCGTGAAGTACGGATGGCACGCGCTGCACACCTCGACGTGGATGTCCGCCTTCGTCGCGTGCGTTTGGAACGTGTTGCCGCAGGCGCAGTGCACAAGCGCGGCAACGTAATCGGGGTGGATTCCTGTCTTCATATCTGGCTCTTTCTCGTTTCCCCTCTCCCTCGGGGAGAGGGGCCTGGGGAGAGGGCTATCTCCTCATCTCCATTATGCCGCACCTGTCAAGGCGGTCGTGCCTTCTTGTCTGTTCCCCTCTCCCTCTGGGAGAGGGGCTAGGGGTGAGGGCTGCTTCGCGTATACGCTCACCTGCTTGCGGTGCTTCGCGTACGGCTCGAACTTCACGTGCCCATCGATTCTCGAGTAGATCGTGAAGTCCCGCCCCAAGCCGACGTTCTTGCCGGGGTGGATGTGCGTCCCCCGCTGCCGGAGGATGATCGTCCCGGGCCGCACCAGCTCGCCGTCGTAGCGCTTGACGCCCAGCCGCTTCGACTGGCTGTCGCGCCCGTTGCGCGTGCTACCGCCACCCTTCTTGTGGGCCATCGCCTAGTCCTCTTTCTTGCGCCGCAGGATCCGCCGGCGCGCGGGTGGTTTCTTTTCTTTGTCGTCCTTCGCCGGAGCTTTCTTCGCGGTGCGCTTCGGCTTCTCCGCCTTCTCGGCCTTCGCCTTCGCAGCCGGCTTCTCCTTCGCCTTGGCGGCGGCCCGGCGCGCGCTGCCCTGAGCCGGTCGAAGGGTCCTCGGCTTCGGCGCCTCCGCTACTTCCTCGACAGCAGGCGCCTCGGTGATCGCCCCAGCCACCGCTTCCGCAGCGGCCTCCGGCGCCTCGGCGACGGCCTCCGGCGTTTCGGCTTCTTCTTCGGCCTTCTTGCGGCGGGCCCGCGGCGGTTTCGCCTTCGCCTCTTCGCCCGGCCTCAGGATCTCCTGTACCGTCAGCTTCGTGAACCCCTGTCGATGGCCCTGCTTCTTCCGCGTCCGGACCTTGTTCTTGTATTTGAAGATGATGATCTTCGGGCTCCGGCCCTGCTGGTCGACCTGCGCCAGCACCCGCGCCCCCTCGATCATCGGCGTCCCAATCGTCACCGAGCCGTCCTCCGCGATGAGCAGCACCTCGCCCAGCTCGATCGTCGCCCCTTCCTCTCCCGGAAGGCGCTCGACGACCACGCTGCGTCCCTCTTCGACGCGGTACTGCTTACCGCCGGTTCGAACTATCGCGTACATGGGCCCAAACAGTTTAGCCAACGCCCCCGTATTCGGTCAATTCTCTGCCTCCCAACCGTACGGCCGACCCGATGTGCTCCCTATCTGTCATTCCGAGCGCCTCTTCTGTCATCCTGAGCCCTTCGGCGTTGCTCAGGATAAACTCCGCGAAGAATCTCGCTGCTCATGGCGAACCCCGACGTGATGCCCCGACCACCTCACTCCGTCATCCTGAGCCCGTCGAAGGACAGCGCCTCCCGTTTCCGGTCTCTCGCCTCTCGCTTCCTTATACTTCCCCGCGTGGATCTCCTCGATCTTCATCCCTGGGACCTCTCGCCCAAAGAGGCCATCGCCGTCCAGCGACAGCTCGCGTCGCGCATCGTCACCAGAGGCAAGCCCACCCACGTCCGCCGCATCGCCGGCGTCGACTGCTCGGTCGACCGCGTCGAGAAGCGCGCCACCGGCGCCGTCGTCGTCCTTTCGTTCCCGCAGCTCGAGGTGGTCGATGCTTCCGTAATCGAGGCGCCGCTCACGTTCCCCTACGTCCCTGGCCTCCTCTCCTTCCGAGAGGTTCCGGTCCTGCGCGAAGCGTTCCGCCAGATCGCCGGCCCGATCGATCTCCTCCTGGTCGACGGCCAGGGCTACGCGCACCCGCGCCGCTTCGGCCTCGCCTGCCACCTCGGCCTCCTGCTCGATGTGCCCGCGATCGGCTGCGCCAAGTCGCGCCTCATCGGCGAGCACGCGCTGCCCGCTGCCGCCGCCCGCAGCCGCGCCGATCTCGTCGACAACGGCGAGGTCATCGGCACCGTCCTGCGCACGCGCGACGGCGTGAGGCCGCTTTTCGTTTCGGTTGGCCACCGCATCAGCCTCGCTGAAGCCGAGGCGTGGGTGCTGCGCTGCTGCCGTGGCTACCGCCTGCCGGAGCCGACCCGCCTCGCCCACCTCGCCGCCGCCGGCCGCCTGCCAAAATCGTCATCCTGAGCGGTGAGGCCGCGGCGGCGGCCGATAGCGAGGGATCTCTCGCTGCTTCTGAGAATCTGATGACATCCGCCCGCATCATTCCAGGACCTCATGCCGCCGCTTTCAAGCGGCGGCACCACAACGCTCTATCTCTCCCACGCCGTAGCCACTTGCGCGGCGATGCGAGGAACCTCGCTTCTTGTGGCGAGACCCCTGCCTGCCGCCGCTTTCAAGCGGCGGCACCACAACGCTCTATCTCTCCCACGCCGTAGAGGCGACCTTCAGGTCGCCACTTGCGCGGCGATGCGAGGAACCTCGCTTCTTGTAGCGAGACCCCTGCATGCCGCCGTTTTCAAGCGGCGGTACACCGCACCTCGCTCGCTTTTGACAGGTTCGCGCTCCGTGTGGTATTCTTATGGAGCACCAGCGAATAAAAGGGCGGCCCCCCGCGCGCGAGGGGTGGGATCATTGCTAAAGATTCCACAAGTGTTCCGAGCCAGCTGGTGCTAGAGGTAACGTCCGCTCGTCGGGCGTTTTTCTTTTGGCCCGATCTCCCCTACATACTCCGACCCTCCGTTGCGGTACACTCGAAGTACTATGAGTGAACTTCGCACCCACATCGATGACCTCGCGAACCGCATCAGCCACGTTCTGATGCGTCTTTGACGTCCCCACCCTCGAACAGCAAGCGCGCGAGCTAGCGCAGCAGTCCGCCAAACCCGGCTTCTGGGACGACCCGCAGCCGGCGCAAGGCGTGATGAAGCGCCTGTCCGACCTCAACTCCCGCATCGAGACCTGGCGTACGCTCGAGCGACGCGTCGCGGAGGCGCGCGAGCTCGTCGATCTCGCCGACGCCGAACGTGACGTGCAGCTCTCGGACGATGTCGCTCGCGA
>JBGQHA010000275.1:0-4073 GCA_041497735.1 Dehalococcoidia bacterium
AGGGCTACCAGGCCGCCTTCCCGGCCGAGATCCGCGCGCTCGTCGGTCAGGGCAACGTGCTCCTCGCGCAGCAGACGGCGGCGAACCTGCACGCGCAGCCCGGCTCGATCGTCTCGATCAAGCGCCCCGGCATGTCGCCCGTCGAGGTCACAGTCGATGCGATTGTCGACCTGCCGCTCGCCGATTCGCTGTTCCAGGCCGTCGGCGCACCCGCGGGCTCGGCGCCGCAGGCGCCACCAGACAACGTGCTGCTGCTCCCGCTCGACCAGTGGCGTTCGCTGTTCTCACCCGTCGCCGACACAGCGCCGGATGCGCTCTCGACGCAGATTCACGCGTCGATCGTGCACAACCTTCCCGCCGATCCTTCGGGCGCCTTCACGAAGGTGCAAGGTCTGGCTCGAAACTACGAGACGCGCCTGCCGGGCGCCGCCACGGTGGGCGACAACCTGGCTGCGCGCCTCGATGCCGCTCGCTCCGACGCGCTCTACGCGCAAGTGTTGTTCCTCTTCCTCGGGCTGCCGGGTGTCATGCTCAGCGCGCTGCTCACCACCGTGCTCATCTCGTCCGGCGCTGTGCGCAGGCGGCGCGAGCAGGCGTTGCTTCGGCTGCGCGGCGCGTCGACGGCAACGCTCGTTCGCCTCGCTTCCATCGAGGCCTTCTGCATCGCTGCCGGAGGGAGCGCGCTCGGTCTTGCCCTGGCGAGTCTCACGGTCCACGCAACGTTTAGCCGCTGGGGTTTCGCCAACGGCCGGTTCGGAACCCTGGAGTGGGGGGCCGTCGCCTGCGCGGGTGGCCTCGTCCTCGCGCTGGCAACCGTGCTGTTCCCTGCTTGGCGAGACGCGGCGGGCTCGACCTTCGTCGGGGCGACAACGACCGTGCGGCGAACAGGCAGCCTGCTCTGGGAGCGTGTCGGTCTCGATGTGATCTTCCTCGCGCTGGCAGCGCTCTTCTACTGGCTCACGGCTCGGAACGGCTACCAGGTCGTGGTCGCGCCGGAGGGTGTGCCAAGCGTCTCCGTATCGTACACAGCGTTCCTAGCGCCGTTGTTACTCTGGCTGGGGGCGGCACTGATGACCGTGCGGCTGACACGTCTGCTCCTTGCCCGAAACGCGCGCGCCGTCGCGCCGGTGCTCCAGCCCGTAGCGGGGAGGCTCTCCGGCCTCATCGCTGCGTCGCTCTCGCGCCAGTCCCTTCTGATCGCGGTGGGCGCCGTACTCGTCGCCCTCTCGGTCGCCTTCGCCACCTCAACGGCGATCTTCAACGCCACGTATCGAGATCAGGCGCGGGTCGATGCCGAGCTGACCAACGGCGCAGACGTGACGGTGACCGGCTCGGCTGCCGCCAACCTTGCCGATCGCCTGCCAGCCATCCAGCAGCTCGACGGCGTGACGGCGGCGGAGCCGATGCAGCATCGCTTTGCCTACGTCGGCTCGGACCTGCAGGACGTCTTCGGCATCCATCCCGAGACGCTGGGCCACGCCGCGACGCTTTCCGACGCGTTCTTCTCCAGCGGCAGCGCGAAAGACACGCTCGCCACCCTGTCGAGCACGTTTGACGGGCTGCTCGTTTCCGCGGAGACGGTGAAGGACTTCCAGCTGCAGCCTGGCGACCTCGTCCGGCTCCGTCTCCAGACCGCCGTTGACAACCAGTACCACGTCATCGACTTTCATTACATAGGCATCGCGCGCGAGTTCCCGACTGCGCCGCGCGATTCGTTCCTCGTGGCGAATGCCGATTACATCGCGCAGCAGACGAGCTCGCCCGCCGTCGAGACGCTCCTGATCCGGACGGACCGTCCGGCCGCCGTCGCGGACGAGGTGCGTACGCTGCTCGGGCCGGCGTCGGGCGCCACGGTGCGCGACATCGGCGAGGCGCGTGGCAAGATCAACTCCGGCCTCACCGCGGTCAGCCTTCATGGCATCACGCGGATCGAGCTGTCGCTCGCAGTCGGCATGGCGGCAGCGGGGGCTGGCCTCGTGCTCGTACTGGGCCTCGAGGAGCGCAGGCGCAGCCTGGCGATCGTCTCGGCCCTCGGTGCGCGCAGATCGCAGCTGGGCGCCTTCATCTGGAGCGAGGCGATTGTCATGCTGGGCGCGGGTGGCGCGGCAGGCGCTGCGCTCGGCTGGGGCGTCGCGCATGTGCTCGTTAAGCTGCTCACCGGCGTCTTCGACCCGCCGCCGGATCACCTTGCCGTCCCGTGGCCGTACCTGGCGATGGTCGGCGTCGCGACGATCGGCGCAGTGCTCGTCGCGGGGCAAATCATGACGCGCATGGCCGCGCGTTCGGTCTTGGAGACGATCCGCCGACTATGATGTTCGCCCTAGACCTCGATGACTTTCAACACTACGGGAAGATCGCGCGGCGATGTCGCGCCTCGCGCCGGGCGCCCGGCTGGTGGAGACCGGCTATCTGGCCGGCACGGAGCTGTTCTCAGGAGAGTGACGACGTGAACTTGTTTCATCGTTGGTACTGCAACTCCAAGGGCTGGGCGGACTCGATGCAGCAGTACGTGCCGCGCATGCTCGAGCATGCCGACCTCGGCGACGACCTGCTCGAGATCGGGCCGGGGCCGGGCGTGACGACGGACATCCTCCGGACGCGGTTCGTGCACGTCACGGCGGTCGAAATCGATCACAAGCTGGCCGAAAAACTGCAGCAGCGGCTGGAAGGGACGAACGTCACGGTGATCGAAGGCGATGCGACGGCGATGGACCTGCCGAACGACCGCTTCAGCGGCGCGGTGTCGTTTACGATGCTGCACCATGTGCCGTCGCCGGAGCTGCAGGACAAGCTGCTGCGCGAGGCCTGTCGCGTGCTGCGGCCGGGCGGCACTTTCACCGGCTCGGACAGCACACCGAGCCTGCGCTGGAACATCTACCACGTGTTCGACACGCGCGTACCAGTCGATCCCGAAGGCTTCGGCGCGCGGCTGGAGCGGGCGGGCTTCGCCGAGGCGCGGGTGAACCGTTTCCCGGGCGGCTTCGCGTTCCAGGCGCGCAAGCCTGCCTAGCAAACCTACGCAAGCTTCCCTTCGGTACTCAGATTCGGTGCAGTAAGATGGGAGCGTACTCTAGCTTCGAGGAGCGTGCTGTGTGAAATATCGCGCGTTGGGCAACACAGACATCACCGTCTCCGAGGTCGGCTTTGGCGTCTGGACCGTCGGCACGACGTGGTGGGGCATCAAGGACGAAGACTTCGGCGTCGACCTGATGCGCCAGGCCTACGACCTGGGTATTACCTTCTTCGACAACGCGGACTCCTACGGCGACGGCAAGGGCGAGGAGATGCTGGCGCGAGCGCTGGGCGATGTGCGCGACAAGATCGTCATCGCGACGAAGTTCGGCTACGACATCTGCAGCACGTCCACCGACGCGCGGCCGGGCCATCAGGAGCGGCCGCAGGACTTCTCGCCGGCGTTCGTGCGCCGGGCGCTGGAGGAGAGCCTGCGTCGGCTCGGCACGGACCACATCGATCTGTACCAGCTGCACAATCCGCGCATGACGGCGATCGAGAGCGACGAGCTGTTCGCGCTGCTGGACGACGTGCAGCGCGAGGGGAAGGTCCGCAGCTACGGCGTCGCGCTCGGGCCGGCGATCGGCTGGGAGGAGGAGGGGCTGGCGTCGATGCGCGGCCGGCGTCTCGGCGCACTGCAGACGATCTACAACCTCTTCGAGCAGGACCCGGGGCGCGCCTTCTTTCCGGTCGCGCGCGAGCGTGGGATGGGCGTGCTGGTGCGCGTGCCGCACTCGTCCGGCATGCTGGAGGGAAAGTATTCGAAGGAGACGGCGTTCTCGGAGGACGACCACCGGAGCCATCGCCCGAAGGAGTGGCTGACAGAAGGGCTGCAGAAGTTGGAGGCGATCGAGTTCCTGACCGAGGGTGGCGATCGCACGATCGGCCAGGCCGCGCTGCAGTTCATCCTGAGCGAGCCCAGCGTGTCCTCGACGCTGCCGAACATCTACACCGCGGACCAGCTGCGCGAGTTCGCCGCGGCGCCTGAGGCGCCCGTGTTGACAGACGATGAGCTGACGCGACTCGCGGCGCTGTACGAGCGCAACTTCGGCGTCGAGCGG